>JAFXYK010000034.1 GCA_017541805.1 Paludibacteraceae bacterium | reverse complement strand
GGCGCGTAAAATCGGTTTCATTGTATCTTCTCAAAATAGTTCATTCGAATGAGTTTGTCGGATATCTGCCGGCGTATGATATATTCCTCGTTGTCTCCGGATGGCTCTTCCAGCAAATCATGTCCGACGCCTTTCCAGAAATAGTCTTTTTGGCTGATAAAATCGAGAATAGTCGGGAATATATCCACCTGCTTTCCTTGCTCAATAATCTGCGACGAGTCCATTTCTGACGAAACGATTAATAAAGGACAACCGGCTTGCCCTGTTCCGAAAGGCAGATTTGCACGCAAGCCGTAGTCGCGTATATCTTCGTTCATCCATGCGTGGAAGATGCGATGGTCTCCCGTAAATACAATTACGCTGTTTCGCATCACTTCTGCGGTATCTGCCCACGCAAGCAGGCGTCCTATCTGACGGTCCGTGTAATGGGCTGTCTGCATGTACTGTCTGAATAACGGCGGTACTGTATCGGGAAGAGGAATAGGATCCGGTGACGAGTCAAACGGAATATGCCCGTTGATAGTGATTGCCATAACGCACGCCGGAGAAGGTAAACGATAGAAAGTCTCTATTACTTTGTCCACGACGATGCTGTCATTCCATTCAAATCTGTTGTCGCTTTGCGGTTCGACTAACTGCCGGTATCCGTACGAGGCGGCTACTACGGTCTGATTCCATACGTTACGGCAGGGATTAACGATCGCGCTCTGCGGGTAGAAATGCGCTATGTTGGGGTACGTGTTATAGCCGTAATCGACGCATGCCACTCCTTCTATAGTGGGGTATAGACCCGTATTAACGATCAATTGTCCATCTCCTGACATACCGTATGCTATCTGCGTAGCTACGTCTCTAACATAGAAAACAGGATGAGTTTGAATGTATGCAGTCAATGCCGGACATACCGGTTCCTGCGTTGCATCCGATACATCCATCAGCCAGGACTCAAAACTCTCAGCCAGGATGATGAGCAAATTGCCTTTAGGCGGATGTGCAGAAACGGCCGGATTAATCATTCGTTGCAGTTCTTGCTCTTCCTCTGCAGTTAACGGATCCGGTTTCCCCCGATGAATACGCGTAGATATGGCATCGTAAATCATATACAGCGGATAGGAAAGAATGGAGTGATTTCGGATATAGATACCCGTCTGACGCTCGCATTCACTTATATCTGCAGAGATGGATTTAGGAACAATACATGGATTAATCCATTCCCATGTAAACGCTTCTCCGTCAAGCCGGTCTTGCAGTTTCTTCCATCGGTCATACGATCCTCCTATACTCAGTATCGGTCCGATAATCAGCGGGAGACATGCCTCGTACCATCGGGCTCGTTGGCTTTTCCAAAGGAAACATACGCAGGCAGGAAGAGACAAAAGAGGGAAAATCAACAGTGAAAGCGATAAATAGGGGGTGATGCTGCTGCCGAATCCGTCCATGTTATGGATCAATGACAACAGATGCCATGTAACGAACAAATGGTACGCGCGGTAATATACAATATGTATAATCATCCATATATCCGTTAGGCCGAGGATAATGAATACAGGAAAACGATACGAGGTCAGGAGAACTGGCATCGCCAAGAGAACTGCCGCGGCTGTCTTTACTAAATAATCCGTCCATTCCCAACTGACTGTATCCGGCTTGGCTACCATCACATCGAATACATAACATTTAATGACTAATAGAATAACAACTAATAGCCACCTACCCCATCTTTTAAAATAAGGAGCTGTTTTTTCGTATGTGATAAGTATCATACTATTCATTTCGGGTGCAAAATTACACAAAAATAGCAAAATATGCAAGTTTTTGCAGAGGAAAAAGTGAAAAAAGCAAAAAAAATTTGCATATGTCGTAAAAAAGCAGTACTTTTGCAGTCCGTTTCGGTCGAACGGCTCGACACCCGTTCAGCCATTCGGCAGAAATGGATATTAATCAATTATTAACCCGGACAGACCACTCGTGAAGTGGAAGTCCCTAAAATCAAAGTCTAAATGGCAACAAAGATTCGTTTGGCTCGTCATGGTCACAAAGACTATGCTTTCTACCACATCGTAGTAGCTGACAGCCGCTCGCCGCGTGACGGCAAAATTATCGAACGTCTCGGTTCTTTCAACCCGAACACCAACCCTGCAGCAGTGATCCTCAATTTCGAGCGCGCTTTGTACTGGGTAGGCGTAGGTGCACAACCGACCGACACCGTACGTACTATCCTTTCTAACGAAGGTGTGATGCTGATGAAGCACCTGAACGGTGGTGTCGCAAAAGGCGCATTTAGTGCTGAAGAGGCTCAGAAGCGTTTCGACGCTTGGAAAGCTCAGAAAGATGCAAAAAATGGTAAAATCAGCGAAGCTGAGGCTGCAAAGAAAGTAGCTGCTGCGAAGGCACTCCTCGCTCAAGAGGTAGAGACCAACAAGGCAAAAGCTGCTGCTATCGCTCAGAAACGCGCTGAGGCTGCCGCTGAGTTGGCTGCTGCCGCTCGAGAGGCTGCGCAGGAAGCTGCTGCTGCAGAGGCAGAGGCTAAGGGCGAAGAGGCTCCGGCAGAGGAAAACGCTGAGGCTGAGGCTTAAAAAACAGCTGGTTACCGGCAAAAAGAAGTTCAAAACGCGAGTTTTGGACTTTTTTTTGTGCAAAAATGAGTTTTTTTTGCATATTTGCAAAAATTATATTATCTTTGCGCACTTTTTAGGGATGCGCTTGCCCGATGATCGGAGCAGCGATGGGAATGGATAAAAGAGAATGTGCAAGGATAAGATGAAAAAAGTTACTGTCATAATGCCCAATTACAACCATGCGCCGTATCTCAAGCAACGCATGGATTCGATCTTGGCGCAAGATTATCCGAATTTCGAGGTGATCCTTCTTGATGATGCTTCCACCGACAACAGTGCGGAGGTGCTTAGCGAATATACCAAGCATCCGAAGGTGAAGAAAATCATCGTCAATGACACCAATTCCGGCAACACCTTCCTTCAATGGCAACGCGGTATCAAGGAAGCAACGGGTGATTATATCTGGATCGCGGAGAGCGATGATGTGGCGGCACCGACATTGTTAAGTCGTTTGGTGGAAGCAATAGAGCAGAAAGATGCGGTATTGGCGTTTTGTCACAGTCAATGGATAGATGGCAAGGGGCAACCTATTGCCCGCACATTAGATCCGTTATGGAAACGCGATTTCTCCATGGCCGGAGGTATTTTCGTCCGCCGGCATCTGATGGGTTATTGCTCAATATGCAATGCTTCTGCGGTCGTCTTCCGTCGCGATGCCGTAGCCGCCGTAGATATGTATCAGGTGACGCAGTTTACCGCCAGCGGAGATAGGCTTTTCTGGATTCAAGTGGCGTTGCAGGGACGTGTGGCTTATGTGGCAGACAGCCTCAACCAATTCCGTCAACATACGCATAAAGTGTCCGGCGGTGCTGAATACAAAGGGTTGAATATTGTGCAGGACCATGATATCTACCGTCTTATCTCGCCGATGCTGCAATTGACCGACAGCGAGAAACGCATCATCTGCGGCTATCATTGGAAAGCCATGCATCGTTCCACGGTGTCCGAAGACGGACGGGCGAATGCCTTGTATGCATGGGCTGCGGAACCGGAATTCGGACGACTCTCTTACTTATTCTATCTGCTTAGCCGGGCGAAAGATAAATGCTGACCTATCTCCTAAATATTGCGTTTGCTATCGTGGCGACGGTACTTTTTATACAAGCACCGAACACCTATAGTTTAAGCTATTGTCAAACGCTGATGGGTTTGTTCATTGTGCAGAACGTGCTCTATTTCCTGACCAATAAACGCAAAAACTGGTTGGGGTTTGAGTTCTTTTTTGCACTCTCTTTCTTCTTGGTCAATTTCGTTTATCCGGTCTTTTACGCGCCGTTGGAAGATCGACAATATTGGTCTTTCTTCAGCCTGCCGTTTAACGACAATCATGTGACGCGCTGCACGGCTTTAGCCTACTTCGGTTATGCTTGGTATCTGTTGGGTGCCACGCGTATCTTCCGGCTCAATCGGGAAGAACCGTCCGAACCCACCTTCACTATCTCCATGCGCCAGTATATATGGTTCTTTGGGATCACAATGGGTGCTTGGTTGCTCTTTGTGGCGACCGGCGGATTGGCGGCTTTGCAGAGTGTGTATGCGGAAGGATCGAACCTGCGCGATGTGGGGATATATAGCTATTTCAATAATATCTTCACCATCGGCTGTCTGTTCATGGCGATCTTCCTTTTCCGGTTGCCGAAACAGAAATGGTGGTTCTATGCGTTGGTTATCATCGGTTTCATGCTGCTACTGCTCTCCACCGGTAGTCGACAGATGGCGGTAAGTCTGGCCTTGATCCTGATCGTCGGATTCAGTATGTATGTGTACCACCTCAAATGGTGGCAGGTGACGCTCATTGTGGCCTTAGGAACGGTGGTGCTGTTTTTGGTAATGACGCTGCGTACCGAGGGTATGGACCCCGGTGCATGGAATAAAAAACTGTCCACCATGCGGATCGTCAATTTCTGGGATATCTTCTCGGATCTTACCATCAATGATGTGAACCTCTTCCGTCTCTACGGTTGGGCACAAGAGAACGACCTGACCTGGTTCCAAGGTATGACCTTGGATATTACCTCTCCTATACCGGGTATGGCTAACATCATCATTGAGAACGCAGACGTACCGCATGAGATGCTGCATGGTGGAGATCTACCCACCTATCTTTTCTTAGGTCCCGACTCCTCTTGGGGAACCGGTACCAACATGATAGGCGAAGCCTACCGTTCGTTTGGAGCTATCGGAACGGCTATCGCGATGTTCCTCATCGGATTCTGGGTGAAAGAGAGTTACTATCGCGCCAAGAACAGCGTATATTGGTACCTGATGTATTTCCTGCTCGTAGGACATGCACTCATCTATCCTCGCGCACCGCTGCTGTTTGATCCGCGTACGGTTACATGGAGTCTGCTGTTATTGGCCATCGTCATGGCGATCACTTCTCATCAGACGCAAATAGTCAACTGGTTCAACCGCCTGGGCAAAAAGAAGGAGGAACAAGCATGAATATACTCTATTGCATTCCTCATCTGTATAACGCAGGTGGCATGGAGCGGGTGTTGACGCAGAAAGTGAACTGGCTCGCCGCCCACACCTCCCATACCTATACTATCCTCACCACAGAGTGTACACCTATCGGAGTGGCAGAGACCTATTTCCCGCTCGACAAACGGGTACAAGTGGTGGCATTGAATATGGATTTTAATGCCGATTACAGCAAACCGCTATGGGCTAAATGGTGGGGACACATGCGTCGCATGCGTGCGTACAAGCATGCACTAACTGACTATGTTCGCGCGCATGAGATTGATCTTTGTATCTCGCTTTGCGGAAAAGAGATCGCCTTCTTGCATGACCTTCCCTGCCGCACGATAGCCGAACTGCATTTCGCCAAGAATCAACGGCAACAGTTATTGCAAGCCAATCACAAGAACCCCATATGGTCACTCTTGGGATGCATTCGTACCTGGCAATTGGTCCGTGCCATCCAACCTCTGGAGCGCTTGGTGGTACTGACGGACGCGGACAAGTGCGATTGGGAGAAAGCGGGATGTAAGAATGTGACGGTTATTCCGAATCCGTGCAGTTTGGATGGACGAAAAATACCGATGGAATCGAAGCAAAAAACGGTTTTAACTGTCGGCCGTCTCCATGAACAGAAAGGATTTGATCTCTTGCTGCAAGCTTGGCAACCCATCGAAGAGAAACACCCCGAGTGGACATTACGAATAGTAGGCGAAGGACCCAAACGAGCAGAGCTGGAGGCGCAGATAGCATCAACCGGTTTGCAACATGTGGTGCTGGCGGGTGCGACAGATGATGTGGTTAACGAATATACGTCCGCATCGCTCTTTGTACTTTCGTCTCGTTATGAAGGGCTACCGTTAGCCCTCATTGAAGCCATGTGGTGCGGCCTTTTATGTGTGTCTTTCGATTGTCCGCAAGGACCGTCGGAGTTACTGGCAGAAAGCAGAGGATGGCTTGTGCCTAACGGAGACATAGCGGCACTTACCGCACAGATAGAGTACGCCATAACGCATCCGGAAGAAGCTATGTATTGTGCACAAAAAGCCCAAACTTTTGCGCAACAAACATATAGTGAATCGGCTATAATGCCTGAATGGGTGAAAGTAATTGATAATTGATAATTGTAAATTGTACATTGAATATTATCTTTGATAATATAATTTATAATCTGCAGCGCTACGGAGGTATCTCTGTAGTGTGGAATGAACTGTTGTCCCGTGCACGGAAGGATAAGGACTTGCAGGTGACCGAACTGGATTATCGTCAAACGCCACCGCGGTTCATGGAGCGCTATCGTATTCCGGCCTATAAAGCAGAGACGCCCTCAATCTTCCATTCGTCTTATTTCCGTGTTTTACCACAGAAAGACGTATATAATGTAACCACCGTGCATGATTTGACCTACCATTTCTATCGCCGCGGATTAGCGAAAGCGGTGCATCTGTGGGAAGAAGAGCATGCGCTGCGGCATAGCGAAGCAGTCATCTGCATCAGCGAGAATACCAAGCGGGATATGTTGCATTTCTATCCGTGGGTGAAAGAGGAACAGATCCGAGTGATATACAATGGGGTGAGTGATGCGTTTTACCCGATGAAATCGGTGGAAAAGAAAGGCTACCTGCTGTATGTGGGTAATACGCAAGTGGATTACAAACGCTATGACGTAGCGCAAGAGACAGCGCGACTGACAGGCTTGGAATTGGTAACCGCATCGCATGTCACGCAGGAGCAGTTAAATAAGATGTATAATGAGGCTTTGTGTCTGCTGTACCCTTCGGATTATGAGGGATTTGGTATTCCTGTGCTCGAAGCACAAAAAGCCGGATGTCCGGTAATCGCGCAGAACAGGTCGTCTATACCGGAAGTGATAGGAGAGCAAGGACTGATGGTGGAGCATGATACGCCGCAACGTATGGCTGAGGCCATGGCTTCTATCGTGCGCGAACTGCAATCACGGCCTACACAAACAATGATCGAAGCGGGACTGAAGAATGCACAACGCTTCTCTTGGGACACGAATTATGAACAAGTAAAACAACTGTATGAAAATATCTATCATCACCATCACCTATAATAGCGTTAAGATGCTCAATCGCGCGCTGGAGAGTGTGCAGAGTCAGACGTATCCCGATATAGAGCACATCATCGTCGATGGTGCTTCTACGGATGGGACGCGAGAAATGATTGAAGCGTATGCTAAGAAGCATCCTAACGTGCGTTGGATCTCAGAACCGGACGAGGGCATTTACAATGCGCTTAACAAAGGTATCCGCATGGCGAAAGGCGATGTGATCGGTTTTTTGCACTCCGATGATGTGCTGTTTTCTCCCGATTCCATCGGCAATATCGCGGCCGCTTTTGAGCAAGAGAAAGCAGAAATCGTATATGGCGATTTGCAGTACTGCAATGGAGCCAAAGTGGTGCGCAGATGGCGCAGCAATACTTTCTCTCCCTCCAGCCTCAAATATGGATGGATGCCTCCGCATCCTACGGTTTATGTGCGACGGGAAGTGTATGAACAAGTCGGCCCGTACGATGATTGGTTCCGTATATCCGCAGACTATGATATGATGCTGCGTATCTTCAAAGCCGGGTATAAAACGTGCTATCTGCCCGAAGTGATTGTCTGCATGGAAGTGGGTGGTGTCAGCAATAGAAATACTAAAGCCCGTTTAACGAAGACACAAGAAGATTTTCTGGTATTAAAGAAGAACCATGTAGGCTGCGGCTTGTTGACCGTGGCCTGCAAACAACTGCGTAAAGTGCGTCAATTCCTCCGCAAATCCTAAGTTATGCTGAATATCTCCATCGTGCTATATCATCCGAAATGGGAACAAGAGGTACTGCCTCTTGTGGAGGAGTTATTGCGTGTGAAGAACTTGCGGAAGATATTCCTATTGGACAACAGCGAGAGTAAAAGCGAACAGCCAAAGCTGAACAGCGAAAAGGTGCGCTATATGTTCATGGGCTCGAACTTGGGTTACGGCAAGGCGCATAACATTGCGTTGCGTGACAGTGCCTACCATAAGACGGAGATGCACCTTGTGATGAACAGTGATATTCGTGTAGAGGCGGAAGATATAGACGCCATGCACGATTGGATGCTTACCAATCCGCAGGTGGGACAACTGATGCCGAAAGTGCTGAACCCGGATGGTTCGCAGCAGTATCTGGCGAAGCGTCTGCCGACACCTCTGGATGTGTTTGGTCGGCGTTTCTTACCGAAATGGATGATGCGCAGCCGCAATACACGGTATGAACTGCGGGATATGGACTTATCTCGTCCGATAAACGCACCCTATCTGAGCGGGTGTTTCATGATGTTGCGCACGAAAGCTGTGGTGGAAGCGGGACTGTTTGACGAACGCTATTTCATGTACCCGGAGGACATGGATCTCACACGTACGATACATCGGAATTACCTCACTCTCTATTATCCCGCTTGGACGATCGTTCACGAGCATGCACAGGCCTCCTATAAAGACAAACACATGCTTCGGATTCATATCCAAAACATGTGCCGTTATTTCAATAAATGGGGTTGGTGCTTTGACAAAGAGCGTCAGATATTCAATAATCTATAGGTCAGATATCCGGCATATATCAGCAATAGCAACGCACCTGCCCAACGCTGAATCTTCCGTTCTTTATTGGTTTTCACCGCTAACCAAACCACGATACTGCCTAATGCCGCTACCCAGGCGTCAATCTCTATCCCGTCGTATGCCGGTAAAGGACGTACGGTAGCGCTGGTACCCAGCACGAAGAATACATTGAAGATATTGCTACCAATGACATTACCAAGCGCAATGTCGCTGTTTTTCTTAAATGCCGCAATGACGGATGTCGCCAGTTCCGGAAGTGATGTACCAAGTGCCACCACGGTCAGACCGATAATCGCTTCACTCACGCCGCAACGGGTAGCAATATCTACCGCACTCTTTACGATCAGTTCTCCACCTACGACAAGTCCGATGAAACCGATACAAATGAGCAAAATAGCCTTGCCCGTACTCATCGGTTTGATTGCTTCTGCCTCTGCCTCATCCGGATGATCTTTCGCATGGCGGAAGGTGTTATAGAGGAAATAGCAGAAGAGCAGAAGCAGTAAGATACCTCCCATCCGACCGATACCTCTTCCGCTTTCTCCGAAAGGAGAGTGAACAGCAACAGCAGCAAAAACGAGCACACCGGCGATGATGGACATAGGGATGTCAAAATCACGGCTGTGTTTCTGCGATGCAATCGGGAAAACCAAGGCAGTCAGACCGAGAATAACGAGGGTGTTGATGATGTTGGAACCTAAGATATTAGTGATCGCCAAGTCCGTCGATCCTTCGCCTACGGACACCATGTTCACCACAAACTCCGGCATAGAGGTGCCAAAAGCTACCACCGTCAGACCAATCACCAGGTCGCTGATGCCGAAGCGTTTGGCGATGGACGAAGCGCCATCCACCAGAAAATCCGCACCCTTCACCAACGCGACAAAACCGACGATAATGAAGATTATCGCCACCCATATGCCATGAGATAAGAGATTTTCTATCATAGTTTTTTGCTAGATCTTCCTAGTTAAACATTAAACAAAAAGTGCATTATATCGCCATCTTGAACCAGATAGTCTTTTCCTTCGGTAGCTAACTTACCTGCTGCGCGGCATTGGGCTTCGCCGCCAAGCTCGATGAAATCGGCATATTTGATCACTTCGGCACGGATGAATCCGCGTTCAAAATCCGTATGGATGACTCCGGCGCACTGCGGTGCTTTGTATCCGGCTTTAAACGTCCATGCGCGCACTTCGTCGCTACCTGCAGTAAGGAACGTGCGAAGATTCAGAAGCGCATATGCTGCTTTGATGAGACGGTTGACACCGGATTCTTGTAACCCGATCTCTTCGAGGAACATCTGTCGTTCTTCGTATGTCTCTAACTCAGCGATCTCACTTTCAATCTTAGCGGCGAGCACCAACACCTGCGCATCTTCATCCTTCACCGCTTCTTTCACCTGCTCCACATATGCATTACCGGTCACTGCAGCCGATTCATCCACGTTGCATACATACATCACCGGCTTGTTGGTCAATAAGAACAGGTCTTTCGCTGCGGCTTTTTGGTCTTTGTTCTCCAGTTCCACCGTACGGGCGTTCTTGCCTTGCGACAGCGCTTCGCGATATTTGACGAGCACCTCTAACTGCAGTTTGGCATTCTTATCACCACCTGCTTTAGCCGCTTTCTCGCATTTCTGAATACGACTCTCTACGGTCTCCAGGTCCTTGAGTTGCAACTCGGCATCAATGATCTCTTTGTCGCGCACAGGGTTAACAGATCCGTCCACATGCACTACATTCTCATCGTCGAAACAACGCAACACATGAATGATAGCATCTGTCTCACGGATGTTTGCCAAGAACTTATTACCCAGTCCCTCTCCTTTGCTGGCGCCTTTTACCAAACCGGCAATATCAACGATCTCTACCGTCGTCGGGATCACACCGCGCTCCGGATGACATATCTCGCCCAGTTTGATCAATCGCTCATCCGGCACTGTGATCACTCCTACATTCGGCTCTATCGTGCAGAAGGGGAAATTGGCACTCTGTGCCTTCGCGTTACTTAAACAATTGAAGAGGGTACTCTTGCCCACATTTGGCAAACCCACTATTCCACATTGTAATGACATGATTCTATTTACAATTTAACGATTTACTGTTTATTGATTTATCAAAAGCGGGTGCAAAAGTACAAAAAAAAAACAATATACACAAGAAAAACTTGCATATATCAAAAAAAAGCAGTACTTTTGCAGCCGATTTTGTAATAAAGACGAAAAATGTTAAGAGAAATTCTGGCTATTACCGGTAAACCGGGTTTGTATAAATTGGTTAGTCGCGGCAACAACATGCTGATTGTGGAGAGCTTATTGGACGGCAAGCGTATGCCGACCTATGCGCGTGATAAGATTGTTGCGCTGAGCGATGTATCGATGTTCACGGACGCTGACGATGTGTCGTTGAGCGAGGTGTTGACCAGTGCCGGTAAGAAAGAAGGACTCAAAGCCGTTGCTTTTGATCCGAAGAAGGCTACCAATGCGGAGTTGCAGACTTGGTTTGACCAGGTGCTGCCGAACTGGGACCGTGACCGTGTATATCCTTCGGATATCCGCAAACTCATCCAATGGTACAATATCCTCGTTAACGCCGGTATCACGGACTTCACGATTGAAGAAGAAGCGGCGGAAGAGGAAAAAGCATAAGTGCTCCTCAGGGAGATCATCAATAGCATAGAATCTGTAGCGCCACGGAGTGCCCAAGAGCAATGGGATAACTCGGGAATGCAGGTAGGTGACACAGGACGTGAGATCCACTCCGTTCTCCTGACCACAGACGTAACAATCGATGTGGTCAGTGAGGCTATTATATCCGGATGCGATCTGATTATCTCGCATCATCCCCTTCTATTTCACGGACTCAAACAGGTCTGCGGCCAGACACCGCAAGCGCGTGTCGTAGAGATGGCGATCAAGCATGATATCGCTATCTATTCTGCGCATACGAACCTCGATAGCGTAGTGGGCGGTATCAATACGAAGTTGGCGGAGCGATTGGGAATTGTCGATTATCGGTTATTGACAGAAAGTGGAATAGGCGCTATTGGCCAACTGCCGCAACCGATGTCGTATCTCGATTTCATCGCTCGTGTACATGATATTTTGGATTGTACATACCTGCGCTATACGCGTCCGGCGAAAGAGATAGTGCAAACCGTCGCTCTCTGTGGAGGTAGCGGGGCTGAGTTCATCCCAGAAGCCATCGAGCAAGGAGCAGATGCGTATATCACAGCGGATTGTAAGTATCATGAGTTCCAAGACGCAGAGGGGCAGATCGGACTGATCGATATCGATCATTGGATCAGCGAGCGGCACGCGCGCGATATATTTAAGGATATACTCGCACCCCTCGGTATCCCGTGTATCATAAGTAAACAAGATAAAACACCAATACAAGTATGGCAAGAACAAAAGAATTAACCGTAGAGGACAAACTGAAATACCTCTACGAACTGCAGCAAGTGGACACCAAAATCGATAACTTGCGCACCTTGGCCGGCGAACTGCCGCAGGAAGTGAAGGATATGGCGGACGAAGTGGAAGGTCTGAAGACCCGTCTGACCAATATTGAGAATGACATCAAAGAGTGTGAGACCCAGATCTCGGATCACCGCGTACGTACGGAGAACGCCAACGCTTCTATCTCTCGTTACAAAGAGCAACAGAACAGCGTGCGTAACAACCGTGAGTTCGACAACCTGAATAAGGAGATCGAATACCAGGAGTTGGAGATTGAGGCTTCGCAGCGTAAAATCAAACATTTCTCGGCAGAACTGGAAGCACGCATCGCTGATAAAGCGAAGACTACCAAGGATATCGAGGAGCGTACAGTCGACCTGAACCAAAAACGTTCGGAACTCGACCAAATCCTTTCGGAGACCAAGGCAGAGACCGAAGCTTTAGTGCTGAAAGCAGGTGAGCTGGAAAAGAAACTGGACGAGCGTTTGCTGACCGGTTTCAAGCGCATCCGTAAGAATGCACGCAATGGTTTGGCAGTCGTAAAAATTGAACGTGACTCCTGTGGTGGTTGCCACGCAAAAATCCCTGCTCAACAGCAATTGGATATCCGTACACGAAAGAAAATCATCGTGTGTGAGTTCTGCGGTAGAATATTAGTAGACCCAGAGATGTAATCACCAGGCTTATTACGCCTAAACACCATGTAACGTCGGCACCCATCGTGTCGGCGTTACTGTCATATAAGAAGACACCTATCGCATTGTTGGTGAAATGCATCGCAATGGGAATCCAAAGCGAACCGCTCCATACAAACATATAGCCGAAGAGTGCACCCATCATCATCCGGGGAATGAAACCCAGAAACTGCATGTGGATCGCAGAGAAAATGATAGCGGTGGCCCATATCGCTATATGCGTTTTGCGACTCGAATCATCAACCTCTTCTCCCCTTAAAATCTGCTGTAGCGTGCCTCGGAACGTCATCTCTTCGCACAGCGCCGGCAATACAGCAATCAAACCGAGATTAACCAGCACATCGCCGAAAGTATCCATCTGCAGAAAACCCTGCATCATTTCCTTTGCGCTCTCTTCCGCATCAATGGCACTCTGCGGCATCGGAATCATGTTGTTCAGGTGTTCAAACAGCGTCACAGCCGGCAGGGCCACAACCATAATACCTATCGCCATCAGGAATAGCGACCAGTGTGCCCCACGGTCCATCTGTAACCATCGTTCCGGCCGATGATGTTCGTCCCAAAGATATGCGCAGATGATGGGCGGCACAAGAAAAGTGCCTACGGCGGACAGCAATTGCATCCACTTCAATTGTGCGATTTTTTCGGCGCCTTCCGCCTTATAACTCAAGAAAATGTACGCCAATATAACGACTACCACAGAGCATGCGAAAAGCACGCCAAGCCATACCAGTATCTGAATAATTGTTCGTTTCATGCGGCAAAGGTACTGCTTTTTTTTGAAATACGCAAGATTTATTTGCACATACGGATTTTTTTTTGTACCTTTGCAGCCGTTTTTACGGCTTGCAAAAGAATAACAACACAATATGAAGAAATTTAACGAGTACAAACGATTGGATTTGGCTGCGCTGAGCAAGGAAGTGCTGGCGCAATGGGAAGAGGAACATCTGTTTGAAAAAAGTGTCTCCACGCGTGAGGGACATACGCCGTTTTTGTTCTTCGAGGGACCTCCTTCGGCGAACGGAATGCCGGGTATTCACCACGTCATGGCGCGTACTATCAAAGATACGTTCTGCCGTTTCAAGACCATGCAGGGCTATCAGGTGCGCCGTAAGGCGGGTTGGGACACCCACGGTCTGCCTGTCGAGTTGGGCGTGGAGAAAATGCTGGGTATTACCAAAGAGGATATCGGTAAGAAAATCAGTGTCAATGAGTACAATGCCGCTTGCCGCCGTGAGGTGATGAAATACACCAAGGAGTGGACTAACCTCACCAAGCAAATGGGTTACTGGGTTGATCTCGACAACCCCTATATCACCTATGACAACAAGTATATCGAGACCCTTTGGTATCTCCTCAAGGAGCTCTACAAGAAGGGCTATCTCTATAAGGGTTATACCATCCAGCCCTATTCGCCGGCTGCGGGAACAGGTCTGAGTTCCCACGAGCTCAACCAGCCCGGCTGCTACCGTGACGTCAAAGACCTGACTTGCACCGCCCGCTTTAAAGTAAAAGACGGTCGGTACATCATCGCTTGGACGACTACCCCTTGGACGTTGCCTTCCAACACGGCTCTTTGTGTCGGACCGAAGATCGACTATGTAGAAGTGGAGACTCCTGCCGGCGACCACATCATCCTTGCGGAGGCTCGCCTGAGCGCTTATCAGAAAGACCTCTGCGGAACGGATGAAGAAGGCAAAACTCTGGAGCCGAAGATTGTCGCTCGCTACAAAGGTTCCGAACTCGTCGGACTCGAATACGAACCGCTCTTCCCGTGGGTCAATCCGGGCGAAGGAGCTTTCCGTGTCATCCCGGGAGACTATGTCACCACCGATGATGGTACCGGTATCGTACACATCGCGCCTACTTTTGGTGCCGACGATAAGAAGGTTGCAGACGCAGCCGGCGTGCCGGGTCTCTATATGCAGACCAAGAACAACGGACCGCGCCCTATGGTCGATTTCACCGGTAAATACTGGCGTGTGGAAGACCTCGACGAAGAGTGGTACAAAGCCAACGTCAACGACGAACTCTACCGCAAGTATGCCGGCAGATGGGTAAAAAATGCCTATGATCCGCAGTTTACTATCGACGGAAAGTACGATGAAACCGCAGCTTCTAAAGCGGAAACGCTCGATCTTCACCTCTGTCTGGAGATGAAGGCAGACGGCCGTCTCCTCCGCACGGAGAAACACGTGCACTCGTACCCCCACTGCTGGCGAACCGACAAACCCGTCCTCTACTATCCGCTTGACTCCTGGTTCATCAAATCCACCAAAGCCCGCGACGAGATGATCGCCCTCAACCAGACCATCAACTGGCAACCGGAATCCACCGGAACAGGACGTTTTGGCCAGTGGCTCAACAACCTCAACGACTGGAATCTCTCTCGCTCGCGTTATTGGGGAACACCGCTGCCAATCTGGCGTACCGAAGATGGTTCCGAGGAAATCTGTATCGGTTCCATCGCGGAATTATTCGATGAAATCGAGAAATCTGTGAAGGCAGGCTTCATGAAAGCGAACCCTTGGCCAAACCACAAAGCGGGCGATTACTCCAAAGCCAACTACGATCCTTCCGTCATCGATCTCCACCGTCCGTACGTAGACTCGATCATCCTCGTTTCCCCGTCCGGCAAACCCATGAAGCGTGAACTCGACCTCATCGATGTATGGTTCGATTCGGGCGCTATGCCGTACGCACAAAACCACTATCCCTTCGAGAACGCCGACCTGCCACGTACTGCCGACTTCATCTCTGAAGGCGTGGATCAGACCCGAGGATGGTTCTTCACACTCCATGCCATCCACACGATGATCGAAGGAACGGTAGCCTACAAAAACGTCATCTCCAACGGTCTTGTCCTCGATAAGAACGGCAACAAGATGTCTAAACGCCTCGGCAACGCAGTCGATCCGTTCGGTGCACTCGATACCTACGGAGCCGATGCCGTGCGCTGGTATATGCTTACCAACTCCAGCCCGTGGGAGAACCTCAAGTTTGATCCCGAAGGTGTCGATGAAGTGCGCCGTAAGTTCTTCGGTACGCTCTATAACACTTATGGCTTCTTCGCCCTCTATGCGAATGTGGATAACTGGGAACCAAACAAATTTGCAATCACAAATCATAAATCTGAAATTGATAATTGGATTCTCTCCAAACTGAATAGTCTCGTCAAAGAAGTGACCGAAGCATACGAGGCATACGAACCTACCAAGGCCGGACGTGCCATCAGCGATTTTGTGCAAGATGACCTGTCTAACTGGTACGTACGTCTCAACCGCAAACGTTTCTGGGGTGGCGAGATGGATGCAGACAAACAAGCAGCGTACGAAACGCTTTATACCTGTCTCAAGACCGTGGCTCAACTCATGGCGCCGAATGCACCGTTCTATGCTGACCGTCTCTACCGCGATCTGACCGGTGAAACCGTGCATTTAAGCACTTGGCCGAAAGCCGACGAAACGCTTATTGACACCTACCTCGAGCGTCAGATGTACCTCGCCCAACAGGCTACCTCCACGATCCTCTCGCTCCGCAAACGCGCCGAGAAGAACGTGCGCCAACCGCTGCAGAAAGCGGTTATTCCTACGCCGGATAAAGAGACTACGGAAGCGCTGCTCCACGTAGCCGATCTTATCAAATCGGAAGTGAATGTCAAAGAACTCGTCATCGTTCCGGCGGAGCAATCCGAAATTCGTTTGGTGAAGAAGATCAAACCGCAATTCAAAGTGCTCGGAAAGAAAGTCGGTGCGAATATGAAAGAGTTGGCTGCGGCTATCACGGCTATGTCCCAAGATGACATCGCCAAGATGGAGACCGAAGGTTCTTTCACCTTTAACCTTTCAACTTTCAACTGCACGATAGTGCCTGAGGATGTGGAGATCATCACCGAAGATATGCCGGGTTGGCTGGTAGCGAACAACGGTATCCTTACCATCGCCTTGGATATCGAACTGACGGACGAACTGATTGAAGAAGGTATCGCGCGCGAACTTATCAACCGTATCCAGAACCTGCGTAAGTCGTCCGGTCTCGAGATCACTGACCGTATCGCTGTAGTTATTGAAGATAAATCGGAGATCCACAATGCGGTGCTCCATTGCAACGACTATATCGCCGGTCAGGTGTTGGCTACCTCTCTCCAACTGGCTGCTGACGTACAAGGTGAGAGCGTGGAGATGGACGGATATAATGTGAACATTCAAATAGCAAAGGCATAGATGAAACGCAACTTTCAAATGTCAACTTTCAAATGGTTCACCCTCGCGTTGGTGGGGATGGTGATAGCCGGTTGTAACATCATCGGAGGCGGTGGTGGACAGGAACCGGCATTTAAACTGAGTGACTTGCAAGGCCTGTGGAAAGAGACCCACGTCGAGGAATCGGAGCATTATGTGCGGTTTACTACCGAACAGAGTGCAGAAACGGGTTATCTCTTAGGTCTGGAATGGGACGAAGCGGAGGATATCTATGAGGAGGACCTCATAGAGGCGCGTGAGACGCTGGGACACCCCGGAAACGGATGGTTTAAGTACCAGTTTGAGGTGAAAACAGGTGGACTGCACGAACTGCACTTGATGGACAACGACGGCGCGGAGATACCAAAAGAGTACATCGTCACCAAACTGACCGATACGGAGCTGGAGTACTACGAGAAAGACTGGACATCCAATAAATTCTATTTCGAGAAAGTGGTTGAAACGAAGTAATTACAATGGGAGAAACGGGACGCAAACGATGGAAAAAAGCGTTTAAGATCTTTGGTTGGACGCTTCTCAGCATGCTGATGGTCATACTGTTGGCTTTCGGCATCGCGTGCTATATCCTCTTCACTCCCTCGCGCCTGACGCCTATCGTCAACCGCATCGTCGGCAATTATATCACCTGCGACTATGAGATCGGTCGGGTGGAGTTGACTTTCTTCTCCACTTTCCCCCGTTTAGGTGTGCGCATTGACGGTTTGACGGTGGTCAATCCGGTGGAAGGTGCGCAGAACGACACTGTCCTGCATGCGCAAGCCGTGACGGCTACGGTGGACCTTAAGCAATGGCTCTTTCATAATGACCTGATTGTCAGCGAAGCGGTGCTGGAGAACACGGACTTGAACTACTTCGTAGCACAAGATGGCAGCACCAACTTCGATTTCTTCGTTACTGAACCCGAAGACTCCACCTCCATAGCAGAAGAAGAGATAGACAGTACCGCCTCTATCTTGCCGTTTGACCACTTGCGCGTCGACGGTTTGCGCATTGAGGCACGTCGGATCACCTATCTGGATGAGCAGGATACGGTGTATGCTTCGCTTGGGGCAAGTACACTCTATGCGCATGCCAATAGTTGGAATGATATGTACCTC
Source organism: Paludibacteraceae bacterium (assembly GCA_017541805.1). Lineage (GTDB taxonomy): Bacteria > Bacteroidota > Bacteroidia > Bacteroidales > Paludibacteraceae > Colicola. The sequence goes on along the minus strand of JAFXYK010000034.1, from coordinate 28,666 downwards.
GACCTGCAGGCTTCCGACGTGTGCGCTGTATTGCAAGGAGAGACCTATGCCGATAACATCCGAATGACTTTCGTCTCACCGGTGGAAATGAACCTGGACTCCATGCGCTTTGACTTAGACCAAGCGCGCTTGACGTGGAATGAGTTCGCGATGACTTTGGATGGAGAGATTGTGCTGGGCGACAGCACCTCACTCGATATGCAACTCATCACCCACGACACATGGGACATGGAATCGCTCATGGTCACCCTGCCGCACACCTGGGTAGAGAGCGTCGAAGAGTATAATCCGAAAGGAAATCTCAACTTCCGCGCCTCCGTACAAGGAGTGATTAGCGAGACGCAGATGCCGATCGTCAAAGTGCCGCAACTGCATTTGAACTTATGGCAGTCGCAGTTCGACATCGACGGCACCATCAGCGATATGGAAACCGACATGTTCTTCGATGTGAACATGGCGGCGGATATGGTCCTTCCGGACTTCAAGCAGTTCTTCCCGGATGACATGACGGTGGATGGAAAGATGAAAGGTACGGCGCAAGCACAGCTGCGTTCGTCCGATCTGGAGAACGGTGTGTTCAGCCAAGGCAAGATCGACTTGAGTACCAACCTCTTGCGCGTGAAGATGGATACGACGTTGGATGCTGAGTTAGGCGTGACGACGATTCATCTGCATGGTAAACAACTCTTGGCCGACAAAGGTGCGGAGTACAATCTGACCCTTACCGGCGATTATGTGGAAGGCCGATACGATGATATGAATGCCGACATGGATGAAGCGAAACTGGATGTGTCGTTGTTAGCAGGCAAACGGATCAAATCAGAATTGAAAGCCAAGAGTCTGGCCGGTCGGGTAGGACAGGAGAATAAGGGAGAAGCGAATACCGTCGTGCTGCAAGCAGCGGCGCGGTATAACCCCAAAGAATCGAACCTGCTCCTGCAATGGAACCCGAGAGTGGGTGTCAAAATGAAAGACGGAGAGTTCTATGCGCCGGACGTGCTGCCGGAGATCCTTTATACGCCCTCCATCGATTTCAGCTATTCCAACAAAATAGTGACCATTGATAGTTCCTATATCGAGATCGGTAACTCGGATCTGGAACTCAAAGGCGAAGTGCGGAATATAGGCAAATGGTTCCGTAAGGAGGAAGTGTTGGAAGGCGAACTGAATGTCCTTTCGGACCACTGCGATGCGAACCAACTGCTGACCTGGATCAGTGATGATAAAGGTTCTGAGGAAGAGGACGAAGAACCCGTAGAGGAAGAATCACAAATCACAAATCAACAATCACAAATCACCAATGATTCCGTCAAGGAATCGACTCCTTTCCTCGTACCGACGGATGTGAACGTGGCCTTGAATACCCATCTCAAAGAAGTGGAATGGAATGGCGAGACGGCGCGTGACCTGCACGGCGGCATATACATGAATGATGGTATATTGGTTTTGGATGAGGTGGGATTCATCTGTCGTGCCGCTAAACTGCAACTGTCCGCTATGTACCGCACGCCGCGAAAGAACCATCTCTACCTCGGTCTCGATTATCATATGATAGATGTGGATATTGACGAACTGCGCGGACTCATACCTACCGTCGATTCCACGATGCCGATGCTGCGATCCTTTGGCGGAGACGTCCAGTTCCACCTGGCCGCTGAGACCTATCTCAATAGTCAGTATGAACCGAAGATGAGTACCCTTCGTGGCGCTTCGTCGATCACGGGAACCAACCTCATCATCCGCGATTCCAAAGAGTTTAACGAGATAGCACGACTGCTGCTCTTGAAGAAAAAACCGGTGAACAGAGTGGACTCCATCAACGCGGAGGTGACGATCTATAAGAAAGAGATCGACGTCTATCCGCTGTGCGCACAGGTCAATGACTATATGATCGCACTCGGCGGACGGCATAATACGAATATGACCTTCAACTACGATATCAATGTGCTCAAACCTATTTATCTCGGCGTGAACATCAGCGGTACCTTCGATGATCTGAAGATCAAACTGGCTAAGTGTAAGTTTGCTGAAGACTTCCGTCCGCATTGGTACCAGAAAGCCGATACGCAGGGACGCGAACTGCGCGAGCGCATCAAGAAATCGATGGAGAAGAATGTGCGTATCAAATCCGATAAATCACCAATTAACAATAACCAATGACAAATTACAAACTTGTCCTTTTAGGACTGGCAGCAATGACGATGATTGCTTGTAACAAAGAGGCGAAACGCCCGACTACGTACTCCGTTCCGGCGTTCGACAAAATCCAAGTGGACCAGTACTTACCGGCTTTCGAGGAAGCGATCGCAGCTCAGAAAGCGGAAGTAGAGGCTATCGTGAATAACCCCGAAGAACCCACCTTTGCCAACACCATCGAGGCGCTGGATCGCACCGGTCTGATGCTCGATAGTATCCAAGGTATCTTCTTCAATGTGCTCGAAGCAGACGGTAATGACGAGATGAATGAGATTGCGGAGAAAGTGAGTCCGATGCTCACCAATCTGCAGAGTTACATCATCCTCAATGATGCGCTCTTCCAGCGTATCAAGACCGTGTATGAGCAACGTGAATCGCTCAACCTCACTGCCGAGCAGATGCGACTCCTCACGGAGACCTACAAAGCCTTTGCGCAAAACGGTGCTAACCTGCCTGCAGACAAGAAAGCACGTCTGACTCAGATCAACGAAGAGTTGGGCCTGCTGTCGCTTAAGTTCGGTAATAACGTCGTAGCAGAGACGAATGCCTGCCAACGGTTCATCAAAGATGAGAATCTGTTGAAAGGTCTTCCCGAGTCAGCCAAAGCAGCGGCTGCGGAAGAAGCAGCTGCGGCCGGACATCCGGGTGAGTGGCTCTTCACGCCGAAGCGCACTTCCTTCACGCCGGTGCTCCAGTACTGCGAGAACCGCGAACTGCGCAAACAACTGCTTATGGACTATACCACGCGTGCGAACCATAATAACCAATATGATAACAAAGCCGTCATCGTTCGTGAGATGGAACTGCGTATCGAAAAAGCACAACTCTTCGGCTATGACAATCCTGCCGACTACATCCTCGCGGATTGCATGGCGAAGGACCATCAGACCGTTGATGCTTTCCTCGCTTCCGTTTGGGCACCGTCGCTCGAAGCAGCGAAGCGTGAAGCGGCGGCTTTGCAGCAGATGTTGGAGCAAGATATTCCGGGCGCTAAACTGCAACCTTGGGATTGGTGGTATTATGCCGAGAAACTGCGTAAAGCCAAATATGCGCTCGATGAGGAAGAGATCAAACCCTATTTCGAACTCAACAATGTGCGCAAAGGGGCTTTCGGCGTAGCTACCAAACTGTATGGCTTGCGCTTTGAGCAAGTGACCGACATGCCGGTCTACAACCCCGAAGTGGAAGTGTTCAAAGTGACCGATGCAGACGGCTCTCTGGTCGGTTTCCTCTATACCGACTATTTCCCGCGGGCCGGCAAACGTCCGGGTGCGTGGATGAACAATATCTCGCCGCAATATATCGATGAAAACGGCGTAGATCATCGTCCGGTGATCATCAATGTAGGTAACTTCAATAAACCTACCGCAGGCAATCCGTCGCTCCTCTCTATGGATGATGTAGAGACCCTCTTCCATGAGTTCGGACATGCGCTGCATGGCCTGCTCAGCCGTGCACATTATAAGAGCCTCAGCGGAACGAATACACCGCGTGACTTCGTCGAACTGCCTTCGCAATTCATGGAGAACTATGCATACGAACCCGAAGTGCTCAAGACCTATGCCTTCCATTATCAGACGGGCGAAGTGATTCCGGACGAACTGATCGAGAAGATCAATAAAGCCGGTAAGTTCAACCAGGGTTTTGTGACAACGGAGCTCCTTTCCGCGTCCATCCTCGATATGGATTTCCATGAACTGACTTCTGCTGAGAACCTGGATGTGAATGCCTTGGAGAAAGCCAGCCTGGAGAAGATGGGTATGATCGACGAGATCATCGTCCGCTATCGTCCTACTTTCTACAATCATATCTTCACAACGGGTTACGAAGCCGGTTATTACAGCTATACATGGGCTGCTGTCTTGGACGCCGATGCGTTTGCGGCGTTCAAAGAGACCGGCAACATCTTCGATCACGAGACGGCTAAACGTTTCCGTCATCTGCTCGAGCAAGGCGGTACGCGCGATGCACAGGAACTCTATCTCGAGTTCCGTGGCAAAGAAGCCGATCCGGCTAACCTCCTCCGTCGTAAAGGATTCATCGAATGAAACGACGCACGCAAACAATCTTATACCACCTGTTGCCGGTAGTCTTTTGGCTGCTGGCGATAGGCGGTAGTATATTGTTTGACAGGGAGTGGCCGGGCTACGTAGTGGCGCTCACTGCCCTCCTCTGCGTGTTAATCATCGGCCGTATCAAACGGCATACTTCTTCGGTGGAAGAGTGTTTTCAGGTGGCCCTCTTACTGGGCGTTGTGTCTTACTGGCTGCCTACCGTCCTCTTCCTCATCCTGCCTATCTGGGGATATCTGATTTACCAAAACCTGTTCTCGCTCCGTTCTTTCTTCGCTACGGTGATAGGTCTGGCTGCAGGGGCTGTTTGGTATGGGGTGTTCTACTATCTTTCCCTTTTCACCTATCCCCTTTCGCTAACAGAAAACGCCTGGGGATGGATTCCCACAGGCGCCTTCTTATTCGCTTGGTTAGCTTCTACCATTGCACGACGAATCCTGCGTGTACGTTGATTCCCGCTTGCGGGAAATACCATACATACGTACCGTCTGTTCCGCCGTTATTCACATATTTGGTGTCGAATAGATTATTGAGTTGGCATTTCAATGTGATGTCAGGAATGTTGCGTGCATTGCGCAGTGTATGGAATGGCAGGGCGTAGGTCATCATCAGGTTCGTCACTGTGTAGGCTTTGAGGGTTGCATTCGGATCCTCGTCATTGCTTAGATATTGGCTGCTGACGACAAGGGTCTGGATATCGGCGTTGAACCCTGCTGCATGGAAGGAGAAGATATTCCCTGCAGTCCAGTCCGGAGAGAAGGATATCGTGCGCCATTGTGCTGCGTCTTTCCATTTATTGCGACTCCAAGTCACATTGCCTTTCCAACTGAACCATTTCGTCCATTCTACGCCAAACTGAAACTCCGCACCGGTGCGGTAGGAGTCTTTGACATTGATGGTATTGATATAACCTACGCTACTGACAGAACCGGTGGCGATTAGCTGGTTGTCATAATCCATCATATAGAGGTTCAACCCGATGGTCCACGGCATGGCATAACCGCTCTTCAGTATCCCTGCCGAGCTGTAACTATAACCTAACTCATAGTCGTATAGCCGCTCCGGTTTCGGGTCTTCGGGACCGGTAGCAAGAACGAAATTATTGCGTGTCGGCTCGCGGTGTGCCATCGCAAACGTAGCCGAGAGACGGTGCCCGCCGTTGTCGTAGGTCAGACCGGCTTTCGGGTTGAAGAAATGCCAGGTATGATGCTTGTTGATAGCTTCCGGGGAGAAGAGAACGCTCTTCTCTTCGTTATCGCCCCAAATCTTATAGTCCACTATCCGGTATTGTACGTCGCCGTAGAGACTCAGTTTCTCCCGCCCGCGGTGGAGTACACGCCAATTGGCTTTCGCATAGATATTACCGTCTGTTTTCAAACCGAAACCTTCGTAATAGGGCATAAAACGATCGCCGGTGCAAGTAGTATCTATAGTTCCGTATTGCAGCCCGCGGTATTGGTTCAGCGCCAAACCCATCTGGACATCCACTTTCTCATGCACGTACTTGCTGCTCAAAATACCTCCGTAGAAATGGTTTCGCAGTCCTTTCCGGGTGATATTATCCGCCTTGTATGTGTTCCAATCTGCCATCAGCATCTCGTAGTATCCTGTGCCGAAGGTGTAGTGTGCGGTGGCGGACAGGGTCCAATGGATGTTGAAGCGGTGACCTATATGCAGGTGTACATGATGTTGCTGGTAGTTATCGGTCTGATTGTCGTAATAAGCGGTATTGCCGTCTTTGTCCACATATTCTCCCGCGGGGTTATACCTTCTGTTGGCGCCATTGATGCCCCAAGCCGTGTTGTAATCGACGCCATACCACGCCATGTACGTCCGCTCTTTTCCGCCGAATGCAGTAAGGGTTACCGCGCTCTTCATGTTCTGCCATCCTATCTCCCCCTGATAACTCAGCAGGTCGGATTTGGCGCGTTCGATATAACCGTCCGAGTTGACTTTCGAGAACCGGCCTCCGATATGCCATGCGCCTTTCTTATCGAGCCGGTCGCCCAGATAGACATCCGCTTTTACCATCTCGCGGAACGTATTATACATACCGCCGTTGAAATCCAATTCGGCACGCACCGGTCCCGGATGGCTACTTTGCGGAACCGTTGCATCCAACGTACGCAGGTTGACGCTGGCGCCGAAACTGCTGCCGCCGTTCGCGCTGGTTCCTATACCGCGTTGTACCTGCAGGTTACTTACTCCGCTCGCCATATCCGTAAGATTGACCCAGAAGACCCCCTGGCTCTCCGCATCGTTCAACGGCACCTCGTTGATCGTCATGTTGATACGCGTCTGATCCGTCCCGCGGATGTGAAAATACGTGTACCCGATACCCAGACCGTCGTCACTCGTGGTTACCAGCGACGGCGTAACGCTCAGCAGGTAGGGCAGATTCTGGCCCGTGTTGTCACGGTTCAGTTCCGCGTGCTTTATCTCCTGCTTGCTCACGGTGCTCTGCATCACCGGGGCGCTCACTACGATCTCCTCTAACCGGAAATCATTCACACCCACTGTGTCTGATGCTTGTTCTTCACTCGTCTGCGCAGCGGCAGACATACTCAGCGCGATCGCGCCTAAAGAAAGGAAAATCTTTCGACTTTCGACTTTCGACTTTCGACTAAAAAAATTCATTTTCCTTAGCAGCATTACCTGCTCAGGTTCAACGGGTTTGTTCTCAGCTGGCATTAACGCCGCACCCCGAATGATCTGAGTAGAATGTTTGTTATATTTGTTTTTATCCGACTTGGCAGCCGTTCTTCACCGGCGCAGAGACGGTAGTGACGATGAGTTTGCCGTCCGCATCGACTGCAGAGAGAATCATTCCCTGACTCTCGATACCCATCATCTTGCGCGGCGGGAAATTAGCGATGAAAAGCACTTGTTTGCCTACCAGCACCGACGGATCCGGATAACTCTGCGCGATACCGCTTAAGATCGTGCGGCCACCCATGCCGTCATCCAACTTGAACTGCAGCAGACGGTCGGATTTCTTCACGTTCGTGCATTCCAGTACCGTAGCTACGCGGATATCGGTCTTGTCGAACGCCTCGATATTCGTGGCCTCTTTGATCTCCGACGGACGCCAGTTCTTTAGCGCCTCCGCCTTAGCTGCCTCCTCGTTCTCTTTCTTGATGCGCTCCAGACGGTCTAACTGATCCTGAATAGCAGCATCCTCGATCTTCTCGAACAGCAGGCTGATTTCGCCCAAAGCTTGTCCTTCCGGCAGCAGGTCGATGCGACCCAGATCTTCCCATCCGATAGCGGAATTGAGATTCAGCATCTTGGCCAGTTTCTCGCTCGAGAACGGCAGGAACGGCTCAAAAGCGATAGCCAGGTTCGCCGCGATCTGCAGCGCTACGTGCAGTACCGTCGCCGTGCGCGCCATGTCGGTCTTCGCTAACTTCCACGGCTCTGTGTCCGCCAGGTATTTATTACCGATACGGGCTAAGTTCATCGCCTCTTTCTGGGCATCGCGGAAACGGAAGTTCTCGATCAACTGCTCCAGCGTCGCCTTCACGTTCTTGAATTCCTCGATAGTGGCCTGATCATATTCCGTCAACGCGCCGCACGCAGGCACGCGTCCTTCAAAATACTTATTCGTGAGCACGAGCGCGCGGTTAACGAAGTTACCGTAGATCGCTACCAGCTCATTGTTGTTACGCGCCTGGAAATCAGCCCAAGTGAAGTCATTATCCTTCGTCTCCGGCGCATTAGCCGTCAGCACATAGCGCAGCACGTCCTGCTTGCCGGGGAAATCATCAAGGTATTCATTCAGCCATACTGCCCAGTTGCGACTCGTAGAGATCTTATCGCCCTCCAGGTTCAGAAACTCATTGCTCGGTACGTTGTCCGGCAAATTATATCCTTGCGCCTTGAGCATAGCGGGGAACACGATGCAGTGGAAAACGATGTTGTCTTTGCCGATGAAATGGATCATTCTTGTATCTTCCTGCTTCCACCATTTCTCCCAATTGCCGTATTTCTCCGGTTGCGCTTCGCAAAGTTCGATGGTGTTGGAGATATATCCGATCGGAGCGTCGAACCATACGTACAGCACCTTGCCCTCTGCGCCTTCTACCGGCACAGGAATACCCCAATCCAAGTCACGCGTCACGGCACGCGGTTTGAGGCCGCCGTCTAACCAACTCTTGCATTGACCATATACGTTCGAGCGCCATTCTTTATGGTGGTTCAGGATCCAGTCCTCCAACCATTTCTGGTACTGATCCAGCGGCAGATACCAGTGCTTGGTCTCTTTCTTCGCCAGCGCATTACCGGTCTCTGCATTATACGGATTGATCAACTCGTCCGGCGAGAGCGTAGCGCCGCATTTCTCGCATTGGTCGCCGTATGCACCTAATGAATGGCAACGCGGACACTCACCGCGGATATTACGGTCCGTCAGGAAATGACCCGTCTGCGGGTCGTAGAACTGCTCACTCGTCTCCTCTACAAACTGGCCTGCATCATACATCTTGCGGAAATAGTCTGCCGCGAACTGATGGTGAATAGCCGACGTCGTGCGGGAGTAGATATCGAAACTCACGCCGAAATCCGCAAACGAACGTTTGATTAATTCATGATAGCGGTCCACCACCTGCTGGGTCGTGATACCTTCTTTGCGTGCACGGATAGTCACCGGCACACCGTGTTCGTCGCTCCCGCAAACGAACATCACTTCCTGTCCTTTCAACCGCAAGTAGCGGGCATAGATGTCGGCAGGAACATACACTCCTGCCAGGTGGCCGATATGGACCGGACCGTTTGCATAGGGAAGGGCAGCCGTAATTAAAGTGCGATTAAATGCCATATTTTGTGTAATTTTTATGCGATTTGTGAAAAAAATATCTTTTTTTCTTGCGTATATCAATTATTTTTGCTACTTTTGCACCGCATTTTGGGTGTACTTTGCAAAATCGGGTGCAAAATTACAACAAAAAATCCGAATGTGCAAGAAAATCGTGAAAAAACATCAGACATATTTGCTTTTGCTCCTCGCGGTGCTTTTTAGCGGCACGGTGCGTGCGGAGGTGAACAACTACGTGGGAGCGTACGGCTTTGTGGGCGAGTGGTCTTTATGTCCCACCCAGAGTGACTTCCGGCCGAGTGCCGGTGTGGGCGGCGGTGCCGGATTCTTGTATGAGTTGCAGGCCGGTCAGACCTATTCTCCTACGCGCTTCTTGTTCGATGTAGGTGTCGGCGTTTGGGGCGGTATGACCTCCTATTCGATGTCCACGAGCTCGAAGGTAGAGCTCCTTAACCAGCGTGACCTGCAGGGCGATGTCTTCGATTATATCTATAATGTGCAGAATAGGCATGACCAATATAAGAGTCTTGCCGCGCAGATACCTCTTCTGATCGGTGTCCAGCATCGTAAATTCTATATGTTGGTCGGTGCGAAAGTGAACACCCATCTGCTTACCAAAGCCTATACCACGGCGGATATATCTACCTACGGACGTTATGCGGCTATCCCCGATTTGCACAATATGCCGGACTACCAGTTCTTTGATAATGTACCGCTCAGCGGTTCTACCAAGACGAGTCTTAAGTTGGATATCGATCTCAGTCTCGAGATAGGTGGCCGTCTGGGATATGTGACGGATGCCGTCGGCTATGATGTGCCGAAGCGTAAGATGGAGTGCCGTCTGGCGGCGTTTGTCGATTATGGTCTGACGGACATGCATTCGAGTGGTAATAACCCCGGTTTTATCGCGCCCGGCGTATACGACTGTAATCCGTCGTCCGATGCCTATGTCTATCGGACCACTTCAATGATTGATAACCTTCAGGTCAATGATATTATGTCCACGTCGAAGACGACCGCCACGGGTGATGTGGTGCCGTTCGCCAAGAGTGTAAACAACCTGATGGTGGGTCTTAAGTTTACGATCCTATTCCAGCTGCCGCAAGAGAAAGCCTGCGTCATCTGTCGTGACGCTTATCGCAGCTCAGTCCGCGGCCGTAGAGGAGGCGTGAAGTATGAGGAATAAATCTTCCTCCTTCACCTCTCGGATCTCTCCTAATTCAGCTACGGAAATATGACCGGTCTCTTCCGACACCACAATGCAAGTGGCGTCGGATTTTTCTGATAATCCGAGGGCTGCGCGGTGACGCAATCCGTATTGCAGCGGCAGGTTCGACTTCTTGCTTACCGGTAAGATACAGGCCGCAGAAATCATCTTGCCGTCTCGTACGATCAGCGCACCGTCGTGTAACGGCGAGTTCTTGAAGAAGATATTCTCTATCAGTCGGGCAGACACAATCGCATCCAGCCGCTCGCCGGTGTCTGCGTAGTCTTTCAGACTCTCGGCGCCGGCCAGCACGATCAGCGCACCGGTCTTCGTGTTCGCCATATGCCGGCATGCCTCGATCACTTCCAGCACCTGCTGGCGCGCAGCCGTGTCGTCCTGCGCTGAACGACGCTTGAGGAACTGTACGGAGGAGAAGCGTGCACCAAGACGGTAGAAGAACGAACGGATCTCTTCCTGGAAAATGACAATCAGCGCAATAGCACCGACGGAGATGATACGGTCGAACAGCGCACCGGTTAACTCCAACTGGAAGGCGAAGCTCACCAGAAACCATACCACGATGAAAGCCAATATACCCCAGAAAAGGTTGGCTACACCGCTCTTGCGCAGCAGTTTATAGGTCTCGAAAAGGATGATCGTCACCAGCAGGATATCAATCAAATCCTTGAATCCGAAAGAGAAAAAGAATATATTCATATCTTCAATAAATTATACAATTGTATCGTCTGTGCCGCTTCTTTCACGTCGTGTACGCGTAGGATGTCGGCGCCTTGTTGCAGTGCATACAGGTGCAGCACCTGCGTGCCGGAAAGACTCTGCTCCGGCGTGATGCCTAACGGACGCCAGATCATCGACTTGCGGCTCACGCCCACTAAGATCGGTCTGTGGTATGCCTTCAGCTCCGCCATATGCCGCATACATTCGTAATCCGCTTCCGGGCTGCCGATGAACCCGAAACCCGGATCCAGGATCACATCCATCTCCATCATCTCCGGCTGTGTCTTCGGTAAGTCTAAGCGCCCGCGCAAGGTCCATATATACGGAGCGCGCGTCGCGCGAACAAGCGCTGTCATCGCTTCGCAACCGCCGGAGATATCGTTGATCATCATCGGCCCGAACGCCTCTATCGCACGCCGGGCAATCTCCGGACGGAAAGTGTCGATCGATAGCGATGCATCCGGAACGGCTTCGCGGATAGCAGCCAATGCGGGCGCCAAGCGTTCCCATTCTTCCTCCTCGCTGGCCGGCGTACTGTTCGGACGAGTGGAACAAGCGCCTATATCCAGTATGTCCGCTCCGTCAGCTAATGCCTCCTGAGCCCATCGTACGATCGCTTGTTCCGAACCCAACCGCGAGGCCGCATAGAAACTATCCGGCGTCACGTTTCCGATTGCCATAATTTGCACTTTCACGCTGCAAAGATACTACAAAAAACCGAAATTGCCAAAAAAAATCTGCAAATATGCAAAAAAAAGTAACAAAAATTTGCGTAATTGAGAAAAAAGCAGTACATTTGCAGGCTGATTTATGTAGGCATGCATAAAAACATGCATGTTGATCGCGAGAATTAGAAAGAAAATAACATAAAATAGAGTTATGAAAAACGTATTAAAGTATCTATTGATTGTTGGTGTAGTGTTAGGTGCCGTTTCGTGCAAACAACGCGAGTTGAACACGCGCGTAAGTAACGCTACCGGATGGAATTATTTTGATCGTAAGACCACGAATTTCCAGGCATTTGAGGGCGTCGGTAATGTCAACCCGACTGGTATGGTGCCTATTCAGGGTGGTACGTTCACCGTAGGTGAGAAGGATGAGTTCCTCACCGCTCCGCGTAACAACGAACGCCGTACCGTTACGGTGAGCTCGTTCTACATGGATAAGTATGAGGTAACGAACCTGAACTGGAATGAGTATCTCCACTGGCTGGAGTTCGTCTATGGTGCGGTTGCTCCGGAGTTGGTAGACGCTGCGCGTCCTGACCATAAAGTATGGCGTGAGGACTTGGCGTACAATGATCCGTATGAGGATAATTACTTCGAGCATCCGGCTTTCTCCTTCTATCCGATCGTGGGTGTTACCTGGGAGCAAGCGATGGCTTACTGCCAGTGGCGTACCGACCGTGTCAACGAGCTGGCTTTGGTGAGCATGGGCGCTATGCAGCTGCCTGATTTCGCCGTGCTGAGCCAGGAGTTTGAGGAGGACGAAGTAGAGGATTGGCAGATGGAGAACCCGGGTTACGAGCTGAAGGCGTTCGAGCGTCCGAGCGATGAGGATCCGGAGCAGACCGTTACGCTCTACCGTGTGCCTTACGAGTGGATTCGCGATAAGTTTGTATTCAATACCGATAAGTACTTAATCGATGATAGTTATGTTCCGACCTATGGTCGTCGTCCGTTGCAAGACAGTTATGGTAACAACCGTAAGGTCAACATCGCCGACGGTGTCTTTGTAACCGGTTATCGTCTCCCGACGGAAGCGGAGTTCGAGTTCGCTGCATATGCACCGGTGGCTGGCGAAGATGGTCTGACGATCGAGGGTAAGATCTATCCGTGGAGCGGTTATCATCCGCGTGATATGACCAAGAAAAACCTTGGCCAACTCCAGGCTAACTTCGTGCGTGGTCGCGGCGATATGATGGGTGTCAGCGGTGCGCTGAATGATCGCCATGTCATCACCAACCCGGTGGATGAGTTCGCTCCGAATGACTTCGGTCTGTATAACATGGCCGGTAACGTCAACGAGTGGGTAATGGATGTATATCGTGAGACTACGTTCCAAGAGGCAAGTGAGTACAACTCCTTCCGTGGAAATATCTACAGCCATCCGAAGTTGAATGAGAACGGCCAGTTCGAGATCGACTCCACCGGTTGTGTGAAACTCGAGTGGGGTAGCAAGGACGACTTGCGTGATGTACGCGATGGCGATATCGCAAGTAAGTTCGAGACCGATTATCCGCTGCCGCTGGATACCACCGGTATGGAGAACCTCGAGAACTACAAGGACGAGGTAACCAATGTCCTCGCTCCGCGTATCACAAAGAATACCCGTGTTTACAAAGGTGGTTCTTGGGCTGACCGTATCTACTGGCTCAACCCCTCCACCCGTCGTTACATGGAGCAAGACCAGGCTTCGTCGAAGATCGGTTTCCGCTGCGCTATGTCGTCGCTGGGTAACCAGATCCCCGGTACACCGGTCCAGTAATCAATCATAATGTGCAATCATAAATCTTAAAGTATAAGTTATGAATTTTCCTGGTAATATCAAGTACACCAGCGAGCATGAATGGATTCGCGTAGAGGGTGATGAGGCCTATGTAGGCATCACGGATTATGCGCAATCGGAGCTGGGTGAGATCGTGTTCATCGATGTACCGACGGTTGGTGAGACCGTAGGTCAAGGTGAGGTCTTCGGTTCTGTGGAAGCAGTGAAGACGGTCAGTGACCTCAATATGCCGGTTACCGGTGAGGTGCTCGAGCTCAACGAAGAGCTGGATGCAGCGCCGGAACTCGTCAATAACGATCCGTACGGCAAGGGCTGGATCATCCGCATCGCTGTCAAAGATGCAGCGGAGCTGGATAGCCTCATGGATGCTGCCGCTTACGAGGCCAGCCTCTAATAGCAGCTTCATGCAACCCCCAAAAAAGCGACTCTTCGGAGCCGCTTTTTTTCACCTTTCACCTTTCACCTTTCACCTCTCACCTCTCACCTTTCTAAGGATCTCCGTAAACATCCATCCATAGAAGTGCTTGTATTTCGTGCTTCCTTGCGGGATGGTCGCTCGGTACTCCGCGTATTTCTGTTGCCATATCCGCGCCTGTTCTCTGTCCTCCTCTCCATATTCCTCCGGGTGATAGCATACGCGCTCTATGTCATGCGCCATCCGCTGCGCCGCCTTGATCATCTCCCTGTTCCGCGTCGCGCCGTCGCTCCACGGCCCTTCATGAAAATGGTAGGTATATACTAAATGTACCTTACTCCCGTCTTTTTCTATCCATTTCTCTCCCCAGTAATGCCATTTGCATACTAACCGTGCCCGGTTCGCCTGCCCGGCTTTCTCACTATCCAGTGCTCCCCGCACCGTGTCTATTCCATCAATAAATGTTACTCTTGCCATATTCTTTTCCTTTCTTTTTTCTTTTTTTTTGTTTTTGCGAGTTACTCCGATGAGTTCTGTATGCGACATGGGTCAACTACGTGGTCATTACGTGGTAATCCTAGACTTTACTCCTGACATCATGCTAACGTCACCCTAATAAAATTGTCATGTCGCTATGTCGCTTTGTCGTTTTTTCTTGTAATTTACTATATTTCAGTATTTTACGCGCATCTTTCAAAGCGACATAGCGACAAAGCGTCATGCTGTTTTTCTATATTGGCCATGATTTGTCTTTTCAACAAGCCCGTTTTCTATCCAACTTAGATTCCATCGTTCAACAGTTCGTTTAGATACTCCTTGCCGTTTTGCCTCTTCTGCTAAATCGCCATGACTATATTCCCCTTTCAACTGCTCAAACAGCACTTTTCTCTGGTCAATCGGCTTGATCTCCGGCACCACATCTTGTGCATCGCCGTCTATCATCCGATAGGCCGCAGCCATATGTAGCAGTAACTTGTTCCCGATCATCTCCGCCGTCTCATAATCCTCATCGCAACAAAGAAAGGCTTTGTTCGTTGTGCCGGATACTATCCGGCTTCTTTCTTCTGTTTCAGGCGAATAGGATTCGCCGCTCTCCGACCTCATTGCCGTCAGTATCATCGCGATACGCTCGATCTGCACCGCCATGCGGATCACCGCCGAGTGGAAGTTATCGCCTAGCAGCCCGATCAACGTGCCGTACTCCGTCTCTAGGTGCTCGCCCAACCGCTCTTTCTGCGCGTCCGTCAGACTCCATTCGCGCTCGCCCGCGTTCATCAATGTTTCGTATGTGCGCAGCAGCCGATTGCCTACTATCTTCGGCACCGCGCTCTGCCCGCCTTTCGCACTCACGTACCGCTTGTCAAACGGATTCGTGCCTTTTATAACTACCGTCAGCAGACGACTAAAGTATCCGTTCTCTACACTCGGCACCAATGCCTTGTACTGCCCGAACGTACCCGTCAGCAGCATACTCAACTTCGGGTTCTTGATCTCCGAACTACCTTTGACGCGGTTCCTGCTGATCGGTTCATGTTCCGCGGCTTTACGGAGCGCCGTGTTGTAGTTCGCCGCACCCGCTTTCCAGATGTCCGTGATCACACTTCCCTCACTCTCGTGCAGGTAACCGCAACCGTCTTGCGCTTCCAGCGCTTTGTAGAAAGCCGCTAACGTACTGTCGCCGGCAATCAACATCGGATACTGCTCGTCAATCACCCGCGCCATCTCTAGCGCCTGGTTCGCGATACCTTTGCCGGAAGCCGCAGCAGCTAAGATGAAACATTGCAGATTCGCGTAGTACTTCTTACCCGTCGGACCATAGGTGAAATACAGATTAGGTACGCACGCGCTCGCCGCCGCAAGCGTCGCCATGAGGATGATGTCCTGCTCTTCCGGTGTACTCGCCAGCGAGATCATCTGTTGTACACTCTCAGGAAGTTTGTGCATGTCGAGATGCTCAACAATGCGGAGGTTCTCCTGTTCCTCCGTTAAATTAAGGTTTTTTAACATAATGTAATTAGGTTTTGGTTTAACATTTTCGAGCTCTCGCCATATCGATGTCTCGAGGTCTCAGATATAAGCGCGCCCTTCTATATATTAGGGAATATTTGGCCACCTACAAGATGTTTCTTGTATGCGTATCATGGAATAAACGGACAGGGAGAAACAGCAGAACCCTTCTTAATGCCCTATATATCAAACTATTATAAAAAGCTAATTTTTTACTGTTTCTACGTGTAACTAAAAAGCGAAGCTCATCAGGGCTTCGCTTTTGTTTATTTAATCGACTTCACTCCGAATTCCGCGAGGTGTTGTACTTCGTCTTGGACAGCGGGATGATAGCGGCTCAGTTCATTCCATGCGCGTCGGAACTGGTAGAGACCGGTCTTGGAGGAATAGTCGTTCTGCAGTCGTTCGGACAACCATTTCGCCATACTCGGTACGGCAAGGTTATAGGTAACGTATCCTAATTGGCGCAAAGCATAAACGGCAACCGCCAGACATTTATAGCGTTGTGGTTGTCGTTCCTGAATCTTCAGATAATCCAATAATGTTTCCTGCTGTCCTTCCGTCACGTCTTTAGTCCAGAAATTGATTTGCTTCTCCGGCTTGAGTTGGCGAGTGATAAAATCCGTCCATTTGTCCATCCATGGTTTCATCTCGGGAAGGATATCTTCGTGGTGCGTCTCGCGTTCCAACATCGTAGCTTTGAATGCCGCCATCTTGACGCTTTTATCCGGGAAAAGCGCCGCTTCTTTTTGCGCGGTGATCCATAGCCATTCCCAATAGCGGCGAATGATTTCCTCGGCTTCTTCACCTTCAAAGAGGAATGTCGGCATTTCTTCTTCAGGAATTTCGGCTAAGGCATTGACGTCTATGGGATCGGTCCAGTCGGTGTTCAAAAACCGTTGACGACGCGTCTCTTTATAGCCGGCATCGAGTAGCCATTGGGCGAAAGGTCCTTTCCATGGCTCCGCTTCCCATATATGCTCTTTGAATTCTTCACTCACCAAGCGCTGCATGTACCTCACTATCATGTCCATCACCATGCTCTGTTGACGCAAATTGGGACATAGGTCAGACAGACCCACTGCGCTTACTGAAAACTGAATATAAGCATCGTTGAGTTGGTTCAGTTCCGCATACAAGTAACCCCAGTCGTCCGCTATCACTTCTTGTTCATAGCGAGAAAAGAGGGGGTCCTGTTTGTCCTCTATATCCATTGGGATCTCGCGACGCTCCCCTTCTTCACTATTAATCAGCAGAACGCATAACAGTGCTGCACCAAAGAACCCGCCGATTTGAATCGGCTCCTCTGTCTCCGAATAGCCATAAACCATCTTATGCCCTTCGTACCGCAGGTGGTTATCAAAGATATAATCGCCTAACAATCGAATCATAGTGCAAAGGTACTGCTTTTTTCTGATATATGCAAGAATGCTATGCTTTTTTTGTTTTTTGTGAATAAATACAACATATAATGTTTTATCATTCTGTACAAAAATTGCAAAGTATACTTTACAAAAGTGAAAAAAAATATACTTTTATTAACAAATTGTTGTACAATTTGGATATTTTTTATATCTTTGCACGGAATTTTTGTTTTTTATTGCAGCAAACAATCATTTTTTATTAATTATTAATTATTAACAAACAAAGCTTATGAAGAAACATCTACTCATGTTGTTTGTAGCTATGATAGCTGCAGCAATGAGCCTCAAAGCGCAAGTTATCGTGATCGATGACGGCTTTGAGAATGGTATTCAGGACAGCGTATGGACCCAGGAGTTCGTTCGTGGCGAACATCCATGGGCAGTGGAGAGCATTGAGGATAATCCGCAGTGGCCTTCTACAATCTGGCAGGGTTCCAAGCGCGCGTACCTGCGTAACACTTCGGGCGAGACTCAGGGTTATATCACCCGCCTTGTCAGTAAGGTGATGGACCTCAGTCCAGAAAAGATCTATCAGCCGGAATTGACGTTCTGGTATGCTAACCCGAAATGGACCGCTGACCGCGATACGCTCCGTGTGCTCTATCGCACGAGTCAGAATGCCAAGTGGAATCAGTTAGCCGAGTACAGTACGGCAAGTGCTACATGGCAGAAGGTGACTATGCCTCTGCCGGAGGTGAATGAGACCTATCAGATTGCGTTCGAAGGAACGGATAATCTGGGGCGCGGTATTGTGCTGGATAGTATCAAACTACGTTCGGCGCCTGAGTGTACTGTTCCGTACAAAGTGACGGCCAACAACTTAGGAAACGGCAAGGTTAACATCGCG
Source organism: Paludibacteraceae bacterium (assembly GCA_017541805.1). Classification (GTDB taxonomy): domain Bacteria; phylum Bacteroidota; class Bacteroidia; order Bacteroidales; family Paludibacteraceae; genus Colicola. The sequence goes on along the minus strand of JAFXYK010000034.1, from coordinate 10,439 downwards.
TGGAACGCGAGTTGGGATGCCAATGCCTATGAGTTGATTGTATCTAAAGTGGCAATTGACCCGGATACGGTAGCTAATGTGCCGGATTCTCTGTTGGCGGCACATATGGAGGTAAACGGTATCCGTCAAAATCAAGACGTATCGCTGACTTCCGGTGAGTACTACTATGTTTATCTGCGTTCGCTTTGTACGACAGAGAATAGTGCATGGAACAGCGAGCCGGGGCAGGAAGGCGTTTATTACTTCCGTGTGAAGGCAACTAAATATCTGCCTTACTCTTATGATTTCAACATGGATTACACGGCAGGTCTTCTGAAACGCGATCCGGAGTGGACATGGGGAAATAATACCGGTCACTATAATCCGCATATCTGTACCAACTTGAATAATACCGAGTTGAAAAAATATTCCAATGACGGAACAACCTGTCTGGTATTCTCCGGAGCCAATAATGCTACAACCGCCATTCCGGCAGAGCAGTATGCCTATGTAGCTACTCCGGGTTTGGCAGATAGTACAGTGGCAGATTTCAAATTGAACACATGCCAGGTATCGTTCTGGGCTACGGTAGCCTCTTATACCGGCAAGTATGCGCATAGCATCATTGTGGGTGTGATGACAGACCCGGAGGATATTACGACTTTCGTACCGGTGGATACCGTAAGCGTATGGGGCCAAATGACATTCCAGGAGAATGTTGTGGATCTGGGATCATATAATGGAGATGGTACCTACGTGGCTTTCGTGAGCGCGTTTGACAAGCAGAACCTCTTCTATATTGATAACATGAAGATTGAGCAGAAACCGGCCGTGAACAAAGTAACGAAGATTTCTGTTAATCCGCGTGATGTGTATGCTACTATCAGTTGGGAAGGTAATGCATCTTCCTACCGCGTGTTGGTGGCTAAAGAAGAGTTGGACCTCAAGACGCCGAAGCAGGAAGATATTATTGCCGATACGACGCTTTCTGCGAATAGTTTCGTATGCGGAGGCCTGGAGGCAAACCGTACGTGGGACAAACCGTACTACGTATATGTAAAAGCAGAAGGCAAGGATTGGTCTTATCGCTATCCGTTCGTTACCATCGCCGGTATCCAAGAGTTGCCGTTAACGTTCGATATGGAGGAAAGTTCCGGATTCTATCTCATGAATGCGGTTAAATACCCGAATAATATCGGCGTGTTCTCCAATGATCCAGATTATGCACATCTCTATACGACGAATCCGTTCAAGGGTGGCTCTTGCTTGTATTTGAGCAAAGATGCGGGTAATGATTCGTGGATCACGTTCCCGATGCTGGATTCAATCCAGAATAAGCAGATTACATTCTATCTAAGCGGTAGTACTACTTCGGCTCAGGTACATGCAACGGTAGGTGTAATGACCAATCCGATGGATATCAATACCTTTATACCGGTAGCTGATTTCGTGAATGCAGAGGACTATATCCGCTGCTATGTATCGTTTGCGGAATACCAGGGACCGCAAGGTCTGATTGCTATCGTATGGAGCGATACCGAGGATGGCAAAAATACCAACAATTATATCGACAATGTGGCGATTGATGTATTGGCTTCCTGTGTGCCGCCAAAGTCCTTGATGGTTGAGCCGGATGCTAAATCGGCTACGATCAGTTGGCTGGCTGATGGAATCACGGCATGGGAAGTTGCGGTAACAAAGAAAATAAAACTCCCCGCAATCCAGCAAGAATGGACATTGGCGGAGTTGGCTGCTTTGGAAGAGGTTATCTATACCGATACAATAGTGATGCCCGCATCCGGCAATCCCGGATTTGAGTTGGATAGCCTGGATATCGTTACTCCTTATTATATTTACGTGCGCGCAATATGCGGAGAAGAGCAATCTTGGTTCTCCGAGGGGTACTTCAAGACGATATGCCCGGAGATGTATCCGGCTCCGTACGTGGAGACATTTGATAATATGACGGAATCCGATTTTGGTTGCTGGCAAGTCTTTGACGCAGGTACCGGTTCCGGATACCCGAAAATCAATTCCGCTTCCGGTGGAGCTCAACAGTTCGGAAAATCGATAGAGCTATGGTCCACTTCGACCACACACCGAAACTGGGCTGCTGCGCCAAAAGTAGATCTCTCGTTCGACGAGATGATACTCCAGTTCCATGCTCGTTCATGGAGTTCGTTGGCTAAATCTATCCTCTACGTAGGTTTCATGTCCGATCCGAAAGACACGACTACCTTCGTGGCAATAGATACACTCTATATCCCGAATGGAACCAAGTATCATCAATTCACGTACGATATGTCGCAGTACAAAGCTTATGAGGGACAATATATCGTCTTCACGTCCGGTATGTATTCCGTATTGGAAGCGAACAGCGATGTGAATGTTGACAATGTCTCCTTCAAGTCCAAGAAATGTGCTGCGCCTTATGGATTGGAAGCAACGGATGTACAAACAACCAGTGTTGACATCACATGGCAGGGCCAAACGGATGACAAATGGGAAGTGAAAGTGCTGAATAAGTACGCTAAACTCAATACGAAGTTCAATGTAATTGCTCCGTATAACCCGGCAACGGCAATCATTAATGATACGATTGTTGAAAATGCAGTGCTCCATATAGGTGGCCTCACGCCTAAGACAAAATACTATGTATATATCCGTCCTACCTGCGGTGATAGCATTTGGGCGGTAGATAGTATCAGGTCCGGTTGTCTCCGTATCAACCCGAATGTAGTAAACAAGGAGACCTTTGAGAACTATCAAAGTGGTACCTCCTATAATGCGAACTACCAGGCTGATTGCTGGACGGCGGAAAACGCATATGCAAGCGCAACCTCCTCTTACCTGCCGCATATCTACAAGAGTACTACGTATGCTGCTTCGGGTGAGAATGCATACAAGATTTACGGTTACGCATCAGGTTCGTCGCAGTACAATCCTGTATGGTTGGCAACGCCGGAGATTGAGTGCGAGTCAATGAGTGAGTTGACTGTGACCTTCTCTTATTACATGGGTACTACATCTACCTATGCATTGCTCTGTGGTGTGATGAGTGATCCGGATGATCTGAATACATTTATTGTATTGGATTCCATCACAAACGGCACGGCGAAAGTTGTGACAAAAACATATGAGTTGAAGGATTATGCAGACTCTATACCGTCTGATGCACGTTATTTCGCATGGCGTACGCCGTATGGTGTATCAACAACAGCATACATCGACGATGTATCCATCTTGCGTATGAAGTGTCCGCTGCTCAAACCGAGCATTTCCGATTTGGAGAGCAGTAAGGTACGTATCAGTAGTGGCTTGCGTACAGACAACGATTGGTTGTTGCTGATTACCAAAAAAGAGCTGGAGGCGGATAGCTTGAATAAGCCCGGCTATATCTATCCGGATTCGATAGTTGTTGCTCTCGACACGGTTACTTCTCGTTCCAAACTGATAAGCGGTCTGGAAGAGAAGACTACCTACTATGTGGCGGTAGCTTCGTACTGTGGTGATAGTATCGCTCCATACTGGGTAACTTTGAACTTTACTACGCCGTGTTTGGCTATAGCGCCCGAAGCATTGGGAGTAATAACCTTTACCGATGAAGATGGATATACCACCGGCGCAGGCGGTAACATGCCGTGTTGGGTAACAGGTAATAAGATGGGAGGAACCGGAACACGTATTCCGTATGTGTACGGAACAGCTGGTAACTACTATCACAATGGTAATCCTTCGGTGGAATTCTATACCGGTACAACGACAGATGGAGCCTATGCTATTATGCCGCAACTGGATGTAGATTCGATTAAGGATTATCAGGTGAACTTCTGGGGTACCTCATGGAGCACCAGTCAGGATAAACTGATAGTAGGTGTCGTAACCGACCCGACAGACCTCAATACCTTTACGGTAATTGATACGGTCTCGTTCGCTAAAACCCCTAACTGGACGGCAGTTACTGTTTCGTTTGAGAAATATCAAGGTGACTTCTTGGGCAACTATGGTAAATACATTATGTTCTTGTCCGAGTTCGGTGCTAACAATGATGTCAATATCACGGAGATCTCGGTAGAGAAGATACCTTCTTGTAAACCGGTTAAAGCGATTACCGCGGACAGTATCGGTGATACCTTCGCTTATATCAGCTTTGAGAGTGAAGCTCCGAAGGCTCGTCTGCTGGTAGCTGAAAAATCAGTTGTTGATTCCCTCAAGGCCACCTATGACAAATGGATTGCAGATACAACCGTAACCAAGTTTGATTCGATACGTATTGACAATCTGACCCCGAACACGACCTATTATGCATATGTGCAGAATATCTGCTCGGATACCGACAGTAGTAAGATTTCGTTAATTGAAGGACGCTTCGTTACCGACTGTCCGTCTGAGGGTGGTTTCAAGGCACCGTATTTCGTTGACTTTGACGAGAACTCTGCTACCGGAACCGGTAAACGTCCGGATTGTTGGGAGGGTGTGCAATTGACAAAAGATACGGTAGGTACGACCCAATCGTATCCATATGTAAATAGCTCTACCACAGCCGGTTATGCGTATAGTGGAACAAGAGTGCTGTATATGTATTCCTATTTGTCAAGTACCACTTCAGCTACTGCAACCAACACCAAGTCGATTGCAGTTACTCCGAAGATGGAAGGAAACCTCAATGACTATATGGTTAGCTTCTATGCGCGTCAAAGTTCGTCAACGGCGACTTCCTATGGTAAACGTTTGTACATCGGCTATGTAACCAATACAGAACAGAAGCAAATTGATTCTACTTTCGTTTCTCTGGGTTATGTAGAGGTAAGTGGTACCGTTCACCAGTATTATGAGTTCCGCCTCTTAGACAAGCCGGCTATCCCTGCCGGAGCACGCATCGCGCTTAGAGCCGATTGGGAATTGCAGGAAGGTCTTACAGCTACCTCTCGCTATGCAAGCTTCTATATCGACAACTTCCGCATCGGTTTGCCGCCTACGTGCTATCCGCCTACTTTGGAGGCAGGCAACACAACGCTGACCACTGCAGAAGTGAAGATAACGCCTGCTGTGCAGGGGGGGAATCTTTGGGAGTTGGCAGTGCTCACGGATTCGGCTTACAAGAAGATTGATGATATCAAGGCTTATTTGGATACAGTGACGAATACCGTAATGGCTGATACGACAACCTTCATCATTCCGAATCTGAAGAGTGGTACAACATACCAAATCTTTGCACGCACCGTATGTGGTGGTGACGATGGAAATAGTACTTGGACGGAATCGCCGCTGCAGACGGTAACCCAGTACTACTATAAGGATGCATATACCTTCGGCTTCGAGAAGAAGGAAGACTGGATACGCAGCCCGTATGCGACGAGCGATGCCAATTATCAGCATCCGGCACTCTTCTTTGGATATGATACCGTAGGTTCGGCAACAACATCATCTTCATACATGCCGTATCAGATTGAGAATACATCTTCTTTAGTATATGGCTATGGTCCGAAAGATGGTACTGCTGGCAAGGGCGCATTGCGTCTGTATGCTTACAAGAGTGGTTCGACAAGTTACTATGGTCAATACGTTATCTTCCCAGGTATCGTAGAGGCGAAAGCTCGTTCGTTCGAGTTCCAGGCACGTAACCTGTACTTGTCCTCCAGCACAATGAAGACTTCGACTACTTATCCGGGGCATTTCCTGGTAGGTACGATCGAGAAAGGTAAAGGTATTGAGACCTTTGAGTTGGTGGCGGATATAAAATTGCCGATGCTGACAACCGCAGAGAAGGCTGTTGTTGCAAGCGATGCAAATAATTATCTGTTCAAGAACTATACCTTCGATTTTGACTCTCTGACGATGGCTAACCGCCAGGTAGTATTCTATCAGCCGGAAGTTGATCCGAAAGATGGTTCTTCGTACGCGATGACATACTTCGATAATGTGAAGGTAGGTGCCGTTAAGGGCTATAGTTCATTAGGCTTCAAGTCGATAGCTATGACAGATACCACTGCGGAAATCACTTGGTCGAGTATCGGTGGCCCGTGGAATCTGTATATCACAGGCACGCATTACGATGAGTTGTTAGAGCAAGATGTGATTGATACGGTTGCAACATACAAGAACCTTACGGTTACGTCACAGTTAATAGAAGGCCTAGAGGAAAATACAGAATATACAGCTATTCTGACTCCAGCGAACAAGCCTGCCGGCGTTAAATACGAACTGGAAGCACAGAAATCGTTCAAGACGAGATGTAAAGTGCTTGAGCCGAATGCGGACGGTACATTCTTCTGGAACTTCGATGATCCTGCTGATTGGGAGCGCTCGGATGTATTACCGAACTCTGCAGCTGATACGGCTTATTATAAGCCCGGATGCTTCACGGTTGGTACTACTTATTCGACGCCGACTTCAGCTGCTCCGTACACCTGGTTGATTCAGCGCAAGGGTATGCCATATACCAGTGCTCCTACGAAGTCGTCCACCTATGATCATTATGAGTATGGACGTAACGACTCGAAGGCATTGCGTGTATATACAACTTCTACCTATGCTTCTGCAACTGCGAAAGAGTATATCGTACTCCCGTTGCTGAACTGCGATTTGGATACGATGATGATTGAGTTCTGGGGTCGTTGCTTGGCGAACTACGATGCTACTTATTCTACGGCTGCTAGCCGCAATAAGGTTATCAGTACAACGTATCTGGGTACAAGTTATAGCAGGTCAGTTGTTGTCGGTACATTGACCGATCCGGATGACTTTGGTACATTAGAGGTTCTGGATACATTGACCTATTCGCAAACCTCCACTACCATCAAATCGACTACCAAGGTAACGGATGATCCGGCTGGTTTGCGCTACTGGGAGAAGATGCAGTTGCCGTTAGGCGGTGCGAAGGGTAAGTATATCGTGCTCTTCCAGCCTGCATATGGTCTGTTCTTCCTCGATGACCTGAGTATCAAGCCTGTGGGCGATAATATCTTCGCTCCGTCCAAACCTGTTACTGAATCCGTCGGCGTTGATACCGCTACAGTAAGTTGGCAGGTGAAACACCCGACGCTGCAATCGGTAGTCGTTCTGCTGGATGAGAAAGAGCAGGAAATATTCCGTGATACCATTGTCGGTACGACTTACACGTTCTTCAATTTGACTCCGGCAACCATCTATACATGGTATATGTACCAGACGAACGGAACTATGAAGAGTACAGAAACCGAACGTGTTCAGTTTACTACCGAATGTTTGGCTACCACCCCGGATTATACAACAGGCTTCGAGTCGAATGAAGAGGGCTACTGGCTTGTACCTGGACAAACCTCCGAGACATATAAGCAGAATAAGTGCTGGGTTTATGGTAATGCGGGAACCTCTGCATGGTCATCCACTTATTGTGGCTACAACCAGATCAATAGCGCAACGATTGGTTACAGCCATAGTGGTAACTATGCTTTGAGAATGGAAGCTTACGGCACGACCTATCAGCCTTATGCCGCTATGCCGGCATTGGATGTAGCTGCATTCGATACCTTGCAGGTTAACTTCTGGATGCGTCCTGCTTATCATGGCCTTGGTACAAGTACTAATGCTGATAAGATTTCGACGCAATACACGTATGGCTCTACCGCAGCATCGGCTGAATACTATTATTCGAAATCTATCATCGTGGGTACGATGACCGATCCGAACGATCCGACCACCTTTGTGGCTATTGATACGATTGGTTATATCGGAACCCTTGCTGTAGGAGATGACGCTACCCAGGCGAACGATTACCTCTTCCAAAAGAAGAAAGTATCGCTCCGCGGTGCTACCGGTCCATATGTAGCATTCATGACGACGCTCTATGCGAAGGGTGAAACCCGTAAATCCACCTATGGTTATATGTGGCTGGATGATATCTCGTTCTCGAAGCTGCAAGAGTGCGTTGAGCCGACCAACCTGACCACTTCGGATGTGACCGCTTATGAGGCTAATCTGAGTTGGGAAGGCGGCGAACTGACCAAGAAGTATGTACTCCAAGTATCGACCGATGCTACATTCTATTACGATACGGCATTTGTATTCAACGATACCGTAGAGGCTACTTCACTTGCACTCAATAACCTCAAGCCATTTACGCAATATGCATGGCGCGTACAGGCTATTTGCGGTGAAGAGTTCGGCGAAAGTGAGTTCTCTTCGAACGTATTGTTCACAACGGCTCGCGTTCCGTTCTATCTGGAAGACTTCCGTGAGACTTCGCTCAGCAGCGAATGGACCTTCGGTACCAATCCGGCTGCGTTAGTTTTGGATAGTGCGGATGTTGAGATCAAGGGTTCTAATAGTACCTCTTATGGTTTCAAGCGTATCACGAACAGTTATGGTATAAATGGTGCGCACTACTGTGTTCCGTTCTACTCCAGTTCGACTGTTTCTACCACAACGTATGATTACTACTGGATGATCAGTCCGTCGCTGTACTTGCCGGATACGCTGCATGCACACTTGACCCTTGACTTGGCGCTGACGCAATGTACGTCCGGTTACACACCGACTGCTAGTGATATCAGTGCGGACGATGTGGACGAATACGATGTATTCGCTATCATCATCTCGGACGACGGAGGTAAGACATTCAAGTCGGCGAATGCGGCTGTATGGAATGATTCGATACCGGGTGCTAACAAGTTAAGCGCTGTTCCGGCTACGGCTCAGAATTGGCGATTCGACCTCGCAAAATACGCTGGAAAGAACATACGTATTGCCTTCTATCGTCAATCGCAAACCTACAAGTCAAAGGGTAGCGCAATGCATATCGGAAATGTCCGTGTGGCATACTACGATGACATGGCAATCGATACGACGGCATGTAGATATGAAGATCTAGAGGCTTACGGCTTCTTCATTGACGGAGACAAAGTAGAGCCTGGTCAACATACCTACAAGCGCTGGACGCGTGCGGTTGAGAGCGAAGCCCTGACGGGTGTACGCGATACGATGTACACTCTGAAGGCGAATGTCTTTGAGGCTCCGGAGACTATTCTTGCTGATACGATCTGTGAGGGTGACAGTTATACCACCGCGGATTTCACAGGCAAAGATCGTACAGGTGTTTACCGTCGTAAACTGCAGTCTGTACTGCATTGCGATAGCTTGATCACCCTCAACCTCGTTGTTACGCCGCGCAGCTATGCGGAGGATGATATTCAGACGCTCTGTCAAGGCGAGACCTATACTTGGAATGGTAACGTTTATGACCGCGCTGGTCTCTATTACGACACGATTCCTTCAGCAGCCGGTTGCGATAGCGTCATGACCCTCGTCCTGAGCTACCATGCTGAGGAAGACACGATCTTCGATTACATCACCGTTAGCCTGGAAGAGCTGCCGTACACCTATGAGAATGAGGCTTATCCGTATATCTCCAGCCAAGCTCCTGTTTACTTCGCAGAAGGAACAGCGAAGGGCACTTACACGGATACCGTACTCGTTCAAGGTGTGAACTGTACCGCTGTACTCGTTCTCACGACCGAGATCTACGACCCGCATGAGGGCATCAACGAAATCGGTATCGATGAGCGCACCGGTGCACGTAAGGTAATCTTCCGCGACAACATGTACATCATCCTCAATGATGAGTGGTACAATGCTGCCGGTATGAAGGTTGCTGATCCGCGCAAGTAAGTTCTGATCATTCAGAATAATTCACAGAATGGGCTGCCCGTCGGGCGGCCCTTTCTGTTTGACTCATTTTGTAAAATATACCATTTTTGACTAAAAAAAACAGAAAAAAGGCAAAAAAAGCCGCAAAAACTTGCGTAAATGAGAATTTTTTTGTAATTTTGCCGCCCGAATGTAATTTTTTACACGCGAAATAGGTGAAGAGGTATATAGTCATAATATGTTTGGTTGCGTATAGCGCGCTGGTAAGTGCCTATACTCCCCTTACTTCTGAAACGTATAATCTTGTGTCGCTGCATGGCGACGCGGGCTATTCGGCGCTCCTGCATACGATTGCCGGACAGAAGCCTGCTGCGGGTATGAATGCCAATATCGGCGTGGATTACCGCTTGTTCCATAATAATTTCCTGTTCTCCATCGGTGTGGAGGGTATGTATGAGCTCAACGCGAACCAGCTGGATGAGCTGGATGTCTCTATCCCGATGATCGATACAGAGGGCGATATGTTTGACATGCACGTGCTGGTTGGTAAGTCGCGCGACCTGACTCACATGGTGAACCTCAATATCCCCTTGCTGATGGGTGGCGAGTGGGGACGGTTCTATTTCCTGGTCGGACCGAAATTTGCGATCAACCTCTATGGCGCTACGTCTTCGGCTGCCGAGGTGACCACCTACGGCGAATATGACCGGTACTACGAGGATTTCTATAACATGCCGAATCACCAGTTCGTGAATGGTCAGTCCGTTAGCAGTGTGACCATGCCGCTCAAATGGAACATGAATATTATGGCGCACCTGGAGATAGGCGGACGT
>JAFXYK010000005.1 GCA_017541805.1 Paludibacteraceae bacterium | reverse complement strand
TACCTTTGTTACGACGCTTCTCAGCGTACTCGAATGCGTACTTGTCAAGACGCGTTGTCAGGAAGCGGATTACACGCTCGTCACGACGGAACTCGGTCTCGAGGGTAGCGATTACTGCAGGCTCTGCATCAAACTGAAGAATGAAGTAGAAACCTGAATTTTTACCTTGGATAGGGTAAGCGAGTTGCTTCAAGCCCCACTCCTCACGGTTCAGAATGGTACCGCCATTCGACGTGAGAAGATTCTCGAATTTCTCTACAGCCTCCTTTGTCTGCGGCTCAGACAAAACGGGAGTCAATACGAAGGCTGTTTCATAATGATTTACCATTGTAGTAAACTTTAATTTTTAATTAGTTAATAATGTTACATCCGCGCATAACGCGCGAAATGGACTGCAAAATTACAACAAAAAATTCAAATACACAAATATTTGGGCAAAAAAATGAAATTTGCTTGCATATTTTTACGTTTTTGGCCAAATAGTTGTTGTTTGCACAATAGTGCGTAATAATCGTGCCCTTGTGGCTAAGAACGTAATTTCGGGGGAATTGACAAAGTCAAGGCGGAGTCCGAAGTTACAATTTTTGAATTTTTCTTCTTTTCTTGGCTCTTTTAGTACGTCCCCTTTAAGGAGCGTGAGCTCCGCTTTTTTTGTTCCGTGCTCGTAACTTCAGTTGCGAGTTTTTTTGCAAAAAATTTTGCATATATCAAAAATTTTGTGTACCTTTGCAACCAAATTTTAACGGATTTCAATCATGAAACGTATTATCGGAACTTTCTGTTTTGCATGCATCGCAATCGCAGCCGGTGCCTCCATCAAAATGGGTGATTTATATTACGAACTGGATGCCAATAAGCTTACTGCACAAGTGACATATCAGTCATGGGACGGAGATAACTATCCCGGATTAACCTCGGTCAATATTCCTGCTTCTGTTACGTATAACAACATCACTTATATGGTAACAGCTATCGGCGAATACGCGTTTCGTCAATGTCCGGATCTGGTGACAATCTCAATTCCGGCTTCCGTCACCGAATTAGGGTTCAGAGCATTTTCTGAATGTTCTCTCTTGAAGAGCATTGCCATCCCGCAAGGGGTGAAAACCATACCCGAATCTGCTTTTGAGGGATGTTACGGACTAACCGATGTCTCTATTCCCTCTTCGGTTACATCCATCCAAATGGACGCATTCTATCATTGCTTTGGGCTGACTTCTGTAACGGTTCCTTCCGGTGTAACATCTATCGGAACTACCGCTTTCGAACATGTGCCGAATGTCGCTTATTCTGGTCCTGCTACGAACTATTATCCTTGGGGTGCGCGCAGCATCAACGGCTATGTCGAAAACCAACTTGTTTATAGCGATAATACCAAAACAACCTTACTCGCTTGTCCTTCTACGCTGGATAGAGTATTTGTTCCGGAAGGTGTCTCTGCGTTGGGGAAGGAAGCGTTCCTTTGCTGTTTTGCGTTGCAGGAAGTTGCTATCCCTCAGTCGGTTACGAATATTGGTGAGTTTGCTTTTGTCAGCTGCAAGAACTTACAATCCATCACCAATTATGCCGCTACACCGCAGAATGTGGATAAATATGTGTTTGGTAAGTTAAATGACTTCCAAGGACTGGATTTCTCCACCTGCGTACTCTATGTCCCGCAAGACGCGCTAACGCTGTATAAATCCGCACAAGGATGGAAGGAATTTGCACATATCGAACCCATCCCGATGCAAGAGGACCTCAATCAAATCTCCACGGACCCGTTAACTGCAACCCGAAAACTCCTCCACAACGGCCAAATCCTCATCCTCCGCGGCGACAAGACCTACACGGTAGCAGGTCAGGAAGTCAAATAAGCTTTGTCTGTTTTCCCGGATAGTATCCGGTACTTCTATTTACCCACTTGACTTTCATGTTTTTTCAAATTTTTATCTTCTTCCGCGGGAGTGGCCGGAGCGATGGGAACCGGAGTGATGCGAACCGGAATGGCTCGAATGGGAAGACGAGCGGTGCGCCGATGTGCGTGCTTGGGCTCGTTTGTGTGCGTTAACCATCCGCTCGTGCCGTTTCTGTTGTGCTTTCTGTTTTTGAACCTTATGACGTCTCTTAACCGCTTTTTTATGCATGGATTCGTAGCCTTTGAAATGAGCCTTCTTTCCATGATGATGGCCGTGTTGGACGATATAGATTGTGTCCTGATTACTAACCGAATCGGACGAGATGCTATCCACCGTCAACTCTTCCGGACGGGGGGTGACTATCGTGTCTTGCTGCGCAAATGAGGTCGCTGACCATAGAGACACAGCGAACAGAATAACGATTTTTCGTATCATTGGATTTTTCTTTTGGACTGCAAATTTACAAAAAATATTCCTAATACGCAAATTTTCATACGGCATTTTATAAACAAATCTTCATTTTTCATATTTTTACTTGCATAATTCATTTTTTTTCTGTAATTTTGCACTCGCAAAGTCTGAATACTGACTACTGAATACTGATAACTAACAATAAATACCATGCGTAAAACAATTATTCTTATGCTTTCTGTAGCATTATTAGCCGTTGGCTGTTGCAAACAGCAGAGTAACCAACCCAAACTGGAGGACGAGTGCCTCTATAGTCCCGGGCAAACCGATTTCGCTTTCTGGTCCAATACCGCCGAACAAATGGAGCTGCGTCTTTATGCTGCACCTGACGCACAGGACTTCGAGACCGTCGCGCTCACCAAAGGTGCGAACGATTTCTGGACAGCTACCGTAGAAGGTGACTTGGCTGGCAAGTACTACACTGTCCGTTCCTTCCAGAATGGCGAGTGGTCCGCCGAATCGCCGGGTATCTTCGCCAAAGCTGTCTCTGTCAATGGTCAGCGTGCTGCGATTCTCGATCTGAACGCGACCAACCCGGAAGGCTGGGAATCCGACGTCCGTCCTGCGATGCCTGACCCAACCGACATCGTCGTTTATGAGACCCATGTGCGCGACTACACTATGTCGCCCAACTCCGGCATCGTCAACAAAGGTAAGTTCCTCGGTATGGCGGAAGAACCGGCGATCAACCATCTCAAAGAACTGGGCATCACCCACCTTCAGATACTGCCTATGTTTGACTACGGCTCCATCGACGAGACAACCCTCGACCAAAATAAATATAACTGGGGCTATGACCCGGTGAACTACAACGTACCCGACGGCGGTTATTCGACCAACCCCTACGATCCCGCTTGCCGTATTCGCGAAGCGAAAACGATGATCCAAGCCCTGCACGCCAACGGTATTCGTGTCATCATGGATGTCGTGTATAACCATACGTACGATGTCATGGGCTGCGCCCTTGGACGCGTAGTGCCGCAGTATTTCTACCGTCTCCGCGAAGATGGCACCTATGCCAACGGTTCGGGGTGCGGCAACGAGACGGCTTCCGATCACGAGATGTGCCGCCAATTCATGGTAGAGTCTGTCTGCTACTGGGCGCGTGAATACCATATCGACGGGTTCCGCTTCGATCTCATGGGTATCCACGACCAAGAGACCATGAACGCCATCCGTGCCGCGCTCGACGAGATAGATCCTACTATCCTCACCTATGGTGAGGGATGGGCTGCAGAAGCACCTGCCTATCCGTACGAACAACTCGCGATGAAGCAGTGGACCTATAAGATGCCGCGCGTAGGCGCGTTCAGCGATGATATCCGCAATGCCCTCATCGGCTCGCCTTTCGACCATGATCCGGGCTTCGCTTCCGGCAATCCTGCAGGAACCAAAGATGTGATGCGTGGACTCATCGCTTGCCCTGAATGGTCCGGCGAACCCATGCAACATGTCTCCTATATCACCTGCCATGATAACTACTGCCTCCGTGATCGCATCGAAGTGTCCACGGCTAAAGTGAGCGAAGAGACCCGCCTGCATATGAATGAACTCGCGCAGACAGCCGTTCTGGTGTCACAAGGCATGTCCTTCCTCTATGGCGGAGAAGAACTCTATCGCACCAAAAAGGGCATTGATAACAGTTACCAAAGCCCTGATGCCATTAATATCATTCCGTGGGAAAATAAGATCCAATATGCGGACTTGTTCGACTACTATAAGAACATGATTGCTATCCGCCATGCCCACAAAGGCTTCCGTCTCGGCTGCGCAGAAGCGGTTAAAGACCATGTCGAATTCCTCGACGCCGACAATGACCAAGTCATCGTCTATCGCATCAAAGATCTCGAAGGCATCGATACCGCCAAGTCCCTCCTTGTGATTCTCAACGGTAGTGCTAAAGAATGTGAAGTGGATATCCCTGCAGGACAATATACCCTCTTGGTATATAACTATGAAGCAGACGCGGATGGCATCGGTTCCGGTCCCTTCGACCATGCCTTCGCCATGCCTTATTCAGCAACAATTCTCGCTGAGAACTAAAGAATTTATTTCTGTTTATCTCTGCTTGTAAATTAAATTCGTAGAATTAGAAGCTTAAATAAAAAAGCTCATACCAAATTTATTTGAGTATGGGCTTTTTTTAGATAAGATTTGGGAGTACGCAGTACTTAATTTACAAGCAGTGTTTATCTGTGTTTATTTTCTTTCCTAACTAATAGCCTGTAACCTATTTTGCATCTCGAGCATTTCGTCTCGTAGGAAAGCGGCGGTCTCAAAGTCCGTTGCTTTCGCCGCGGCGAGCATTTGTTTGCGCTTCTCGTCAATCGCTTTCTCTAATTGCTTGGCGTTCATCTTCTGCCAAGCGGCGTTCTTCCAACCCGCTTTGATACTCTCCGTCAACTTGCGCTTCTCTTCTTCCGGATCTTTATACAGGCCCGCGAGCGCACTCGTGTTAATCTCTTTCTTAATAGGTGTCGGCGTAATCCCGTGCTCTTCGTTATATTTCATCTGAATAGCCCGACGTCGATTGGTTTCATTAATCGTCGCCTGCATGGCCGGAGTGATCTTATCGCCGTAGAGCACGGCCTTGCCGTGCACATGTCTTGCCGCTCTACCTACCGTCTGTGTCAGACTGCGCTGATCTCTCAGGAATCCCGTTTTGTCGGCATCTAAGATCGCTACCAGACTCACTTCCGGCAAATCGAGTCCCTCTCTTAACAAGTTCACACCCACTAACACATCGTACTCGCCCTTCCGCAAGTCCTCCATGATCTTCACGCGCTCGATCGTATCTATATCCGAATGGATATAGGCGGACTTGATTCGATACTTCCTTAGGTACTCATCCAACTCCTCTGCCATTCGCTTCGTCAGTGTCGTCACTAAGCATCGTTCATCCCGATGAATCCGGAATTTAATCTCATCCATCAGGTCATCCACCTGATCCTTCGTCGGTCTCACCTCTATCTCCGGATCCAGCAGTCCCGTCGGACGAATCAACTGGTCAATAACGATACCTTCACTTCGCTCCAACTCATACTCATCCGGTGTCGCCGACACATAGATTGTCTGACCCGTTTTTTGCTCGAACTCCTCGAACTTCAACGGCCGGTTATCACGAGCAGCCGGCAAGCGGAAACCATACGTCACAAGGTTATCCTTTCGTGCCTTATCACCTCCGTACATACCCCGTATCTGTGGCACAGTGACATGGCTCTCGTCAATCACCAGCAACATATCTTTCGGGAAATAATCCAGCAGACAATAGGGTGGTGTACCCGGTTCACGACCATCGAAATAGCGGCTGTAGTTCTCCACACCTGTGCAGTAACCCAACTCATCTAACATCTCCAGATCGTACTTCACGCGCTCCTCTATACGCTTTGCGTATAACTCCTCTCCAATACCGATAAAATACTCGATTTGTTTTGCCAAATCCAACTTGATCTGTTCCTTTGCTGCGGCAATCCGTTCGGGACTCGTTAAGAAAATAGTAGCCGGACTCAGATTATAAGCTTCAAACTCCTCAATTACTTGTCCGCTAATCGGATCCACGGTCAAGATCGCATCGATCTCATTGCCGAAGAACTCCACCCGCACCAGGTAATCCGCGTATGCCAAAGCGATATCAATCGTGTCGCCTTTCACCCTGAACCGTCCGCGCGCTAACTCCACATCATTCCGCACGTACTGCGCACCTACGAGTTGTTTCAGCAAGCTGTCCATCGCCATCACTTCGCCCCGTTTCAACTCCACTACATTCGCCGTGAAGTCCTGCGGGCTACCCAAACCGTAGATGCAACTGACGGAACTGACAATGATCACATCTTTTCGTCCACTCAGCAGCGCCGCTACCGCACTCAATCGCAACCGGTCAATCTCCTCATTGATAGACAAATCTTTGTCTATATACGTGTCCGTCGCCGGGATATACGCCTCCGGTTGGTAGTAATCGTAATAACTTACGAAATACTCCACGGCATTGTGCGGGAAGAACGCCTTCATCTCCGAGTATAACTGCGCCGCGAGGGTCTTGTTATGACTCATGATAAGCGTCGGACGATTCAACTGCTGAATGACATTAGCTACCGTAAACGTCTTTCCGCTTCCGGTCACACCCAGCAGTACCTGCGCTTCCGCACCGGCTTTCACACCATCAACCAGCGCCTTTATCGCTTCCGGCTGATCTCCTGTCGGTTTATATGGACTCTCTAATTGGAACATTATTCTTAAAAAATAAATCCAAGCGCTAACGCAGTGCACTTGGATTTAAAGCGTAGGACAAGACGTAGTGCTATAGGAGCGACGTGGTCGCGATTCGCACGAGTCTTAGTCTAAGCTCACTTAACGCGGCGCTCTTGAATGCGGGCTTTCTTACCCGTACGCTCGCGGAGGTAATACAACTTAGCACGACGTACTTTACCGTACTTGTTGATTGTGATGCTCTCGATGAAGGGGCTATCCATCGGGAAGATACGCTCTACACCAACGTTGCCGCTCATCTTACGAACTGTGAAGCGCTTCTTGTCGCCGCTACCGTGGATGCAAATAACATCACCGCGGAACTCCTGTACACGCTCTTTGTTACCTTCTTTAATACGATAACCAACGGTTATCTGATCACCTGCCTTGAATGCGGGCAGCTCTTTCTTCTCGCCGGCAAATGCTTGCTCAGCTACTTTAATCAAATCCATTTTCTAATGTTCTTTATATGGATCAGTACTAACGTTAGGAGCATTTACTACTATTCGGAAAAAATCCTAATTCAATCGCCAGAGGCTCAAAACGGACTGCAAAAGTACTGCTTTTTTTTGAATTGACCAAATTTTTGTGCAAAATTTTGCATTTTTTTTGTGTATACGAAATAATTTTCGTATCTTTGCACGCTAAAATGTGCCCGATGAAGCGCGTATTGTACATATTAGGTGTTTTCTCGTTCAGCCTGCTGCTGGTGTTGATCCTCTTAACCGCGGTGCTGATGAGCGATCGTGTCCAGACGGCCGCCGTTCAGTTTGTGACGGAGGAGTTTGCTAAAGCGCTCGGCACAGAAGCACATATCGGCGAGGTGCGCTATCATTTCCCGGCGAAAGTATCTATCCATGATATCTACTTGGAGGACCAGTACCAAGATACGCTGCTCTACGTTGATGAGATATATGTGCACTTACGTCCGCTGGCCTTGATCCGCGGGGAGGTGCAGATTTCCCATGCCCACATCAACACCGCCGTGTCCAAACTCTATCAGAAAGATAGTGTATGGAACTACCAGTTCTTCGTGGACGGTTTGGGACTCAACAAATCCTCCGATTCGGAACCGACCAGTACCCTCTTCGGCGTACATGATATCCGGTTTGACTCGATTAGGGTAGAGTACGAAGACTACAAAGTCCTTCTGTCGCACGCTGCGATGGACTTGCATCATCTCATCCCGCGCGATGGCGCGATCGATGCGGAGTTGAGTGAACTGGCGATGAATATCAGTAAGAAATCCGAGCCTTCTATCGCTCCGTACGAGGTGCGTAACCTCAGCGCACGAATGATCAAGAATGACTCGGTCTTCCGTTTCCCGGTCCTCAAAGGACAACTGGCTAACTCACGTTTGGACCTGAGCGGTGTCGAACTGACGCCTCCCTATGCCGTCCATTTCCATGAAGCCACGATAGTGCCGGCCGACTTTGCTATCTTTGTCCCCGAACTCAAAGGTCTCACGCGGCCTATCACCATCAGCGGAGCTATCGGAGGTACGATGGATTCGTTGCGGTGCGAGAACCTCGCCGTGGACTACAACAGACGTCCTTTCTTCAAAGGTGACCTGTCCGTCATGGGTCTGCCGAACACCGATAGTGTCTATCTGCGTGCGGACTTCAAGGACATCCAGACCAATGCCGCGCGCCTCCAGGATTTTATCTCGCGTCTCGAGAACCGACCGGTACAACTGCCGCAAGCCCTGCATCGTCTGGGCGAGATCCATTATCACGGCCTGCTCGAAGGCACCTTGCACGACTTGACCCTGCATGGCGGATTCCGCACAGCCCTTGGCTCGATATCCACCGACGGAACGCTTGTCAGCGACTCCGCTTTTGAGCACATGAGCTATGAAGCGCGCATTGAGGGACGTAATTTCCGGCTCGGCAAACTGCTGGATGAACCCAAACTGACTACTGTTACGCTCGGCCTCTATTCGAAAGGCCAAGTGGATAACGGCGAAGTGCGCGGAGACATCGAGGCGCATGTGAAGCAACTCCATTATAACGACTATACCTTCAATGATCTGCATTTCAACGGACGCTATGAACCGCAGTTGTATAACGGCGAGTGCTCCATTGACGATCCGCATATGAAGATCGATTTTGATGGCAAGGTAAACCTGCGGGAGAAAGATCCGGAGGTGAACTTCAATCTCCGGTGCCATCATTTCGACATGGCGCCCTTCACGGATGACCATGATCCTACCGTTCAGACTTCCTTCGCCTTAGCGATCGATATGAATGGCGATGAAGCGGAAGAACTGAGCGGGTATGTGGTGATTGACTCTTTGGCAGTAGCTACCAAATACGACTCGGTCCTCATTCGCCAACTTACCTTCACCGCTTCGGCGGCGCCGGACCACTCGAAAGCTTTGGCGTTCCATTCGGATAACCTGCATGTGGTGATAGAGGGTGTCTTCCGTTATGAAGATCTCGTGCCTTCGTGTCAGTCGCTCGCGCATCATTATCTGCCGTCCGTCATAGACGAACCTTCGCAGAACTGGTTGCCTGTCTCGCTCTCCGTACGTGCGGGCGGCGAGCGCTTGCGCGACGTGCAGCGGCTGTTCCAGGCGCCGATAACTATCAGCGATCATACCACGCTTTCTGCCGATCTCGATATCGCGCCGCCGCGCCTTCGTAAGTCACCCGAACCCTATGTCAATATGCGGTTCTTTGCGCCGGGTATACGGTGGGAGGAGACGCCGATACATGATCTGCTCTTCACCCTCCAGACGGTGGACACTCTGCGTAACAGATTGAACAACAACCCCTACGGCTTGGCGTTTACCGCTTCCGCGGAGGTGAATAATACCCAACTCGATTTCTCTACTGTCGCTTTCCGCGACACTCTTCTCTCGCGCGTGCAGTTTGCGCACGAAGAGCAGAATAACGATTCCATCATGGCGAACTTGTCCGGTTGGGATCTGTACCTCGCGCGAATCGATGCGCAGCGGGACGGAAAATACGAAGGAGACATCCATTTCATCACACACCTCGGTCGCTATGATAAGAAGCCGCTGATTGACCTGCATTTCCTGCCGACGCAGTTCATCCTCCGCGACTCCACCTATACGCTCAGCGAGAGTTATATGACCTACTGCGCCGCGGAGACATGGCTCGATGTGGACCATTTCTCCTTAGCCGGAGCGGGCCAACTCATCCGCGCGAACGGTATGGCTTCTGAGAAACCCACCGATACACTCAGTGTGCAACTCCAGCGTCTCGATGCCTCGTATGTCGTGCCTTTCGTCCTGGCGAAGCAGTCCATCACTTTCAATGGTTACCTCACCGGACAAGCGGATATAACCGGCGTCTTCGGCGAACCCCGTGTGGAGTCGCTGATACATGTGGACTCCATGGGACTCAACGATTGCTATTTCGGCGAAGCGGAAGTGGACCTGCATGTCTATCCGACGCGCCAACTGGCGGACACCGTCCTGCCGGCAGAACTGCGTTTCCATGCCAATGTGGACCGACCCACTCGTCGTGTAGTCAGCCTGGACGGCGAAGCGAACTTCGCTACCGGAGCATGGAACCTCGATATGGATGCTGACTCTGTGCCGCTGGGCTTCATCAACCACTGGACATCCGATGTCCTGGATAGCCTCGAAGGCTATGGGACCGGAAAAGTCATTGTCGGTGACCGGGGAACCGGCGTCTATGTGCTCTTGCGTACGCTGGCGCAAGACGCCTCGCTCACGCTCCCGTGGACCGGCGTGCGCTATCATATCGCCTCGGATTCGATTAACATGGACACCACGGCGATCCTCTTCCCCGATGTACATATGACCGATGCGGAGGGAAACCCGGTTGAACTGACCGGTGCTATCCATCATAAGAATTTCCTCGATTATGTGCTTGACCTGCATGTGGATACCCACGATGCGCTCGTCTTCGATATGAATACACCGGGCGATATGATCCAGGGCTCGGTTTATGCCACCGGACATGTGGATGTCACGGGTGATGAGATGGACCTGATTGTTGCCGCTGAAGCGAAGACTTCGAAGAACTCACGCTTCCGCCTCAGTCTCGACTACACCTCTTCGGCGTACGAGTCGAACTTCATCCATTTCATTGAGCACCCGTCGAAAGACTCCACGCTTGTCATTGAGACCGATCGGGATAACATCGATAAAAAACGCGTCGTGCGCGTGAAAGATATCTATACGCCTACAGGACGCTGCTTGCTCAAACTGAACCTTGATGTCAATCCGTTCTTGCTCTTCCAACTCGTCTTGGGAGAACGCTCCGGCGACATGATCCAGGCGCGCGGTAGCGGTGCTATCAGTCTCACCTATGACACCCAGACGGAAGATGTCTCGCTGCTTGGCACCTACGAGATGGAGCAAGGTTCACTCTCCTATACCGTAGCGAATGTGATTCGTAAGGTCTTCACCATCGGCGCCGGTTCAACCATCGTCTTCTCCGGCAATGCTTCGAACCCGCAGATGGATGTCACCGCCAAATATCGTGTCACCGCCAGTCTCAAAGACCTGCTGGGCGATGAAGCAGGGCAGTTCACCTCGCGAACCAACATCCCTGTCCTCACTTGTCTGCATATGTCCGGCGCACTCAATAATCCGCTCCTCAGTTTCTCGTTGGAGTTCCCGATGAGTGACCAGTCTGTGCAACAGCAAGTGAAACAAGCTATCAACACCGATGAGATGTTGATGCGCCAGGTCATCTACCTCCTCGTCTTCGGCCGTTTCCTCACGCCGGAGTCCATCAGCAGCGCGCAGTACGCTACGCTGAACTCCACATATTCGCTCCTCTCGTCAACAGTCACCGGACAGATCAATGCATGGTTGTCCAAACTGACTAACATGCTCACCCTCGGTGTGGCGATTCGTACGGACGGAGAAGGGGCGGATGCCAGCCAGGAATATGAGGCGCAGTTCCAATTGCAACCTGTGGACCGACTCGTTATTAACGGTAATTTCGGCTATCGCTATAATGATATATCGAATCAACCTTTCTTCGGCGATCTCGATGTCGAAGTACTGCTCACCGAAGACGGACAATGGCGTATTAAGGGCTATACGCACACCGTGGATAAATATACCCTCCGACAAGCCTCTACCATCCAAGGTTTCGGATTCTTGTGGAAAAAAGACTTCTAAAATGCAGAAGAAACAGGAATTTTTGATATTTTTATCATAAAAATACAAAATTATTTGGTAGTTCCAAAAAAATATTGTATCTTTGTCCCCGAAAGTGGTAAATTATCAATTAACATTAATATTAACCCTTTAAATTTTTTACAATTATGGAATTGAAATTAGATGCTAAATTGATGAAGGCCGTTAACGGTCTCATGTTGTTTGCTATCGCAATCATCTACATGGCTACGAGTATCACCAAGTTGGTTCCGCAACTGGCAGAGAAAGACGCCAGCACAATCGGTTGGTTGCCGGGTCTGTTCCTGCTCTTCGGCGCTTGCGCACTCTGCTATGGTTGGTTCATCGATGGTAAGAAAGACTGTGTGCTCGCTACACGTGCCGGCTTCTATGTAATGCTCGCTATTGCTTTCTTCGCAAACAAGGCTGTTGCTTGTGACTCGTTGTTCCTCATGATGTGGGCTATGATGGAAGGCGCTCTGCTGTTGCTGGATGGCTTCAAAGCTAAAGAGGCTAAGGCTAACCTCTGGGAAGCACTTGTTGGTTTCGGCGCTTTGGTTATCGTGCTTGCTTTCATCGCTTTGTTGGTTATCAACGAGACTTACTACGTTAATAAGATGATTGACGCAGCTAAGGCTGACAAAGAGATTGATACTATTAAGATGACCTTCGAGGGCGTTGTCTTCTTGTTCGTTGCTCTGGGTAACATCTTCCCGATGTGCGCAGACTATCTGCCGAAATGCGAGTTGAAACTCAAGAAGTAATTCATCAATGAATGCATAAAAAAAATAGGGCTCCCACGGAGTCCTATTTTATTTAGGTTTATCTCTGATTATTGATTGTAATCTCGTAGAGATGAGGATTATTGTGATAATGTAGTCTACAAATTTATTTGTGAGAGTATATTAGCAGAATAATACTTATTAGTACGTAGTACAACAATCAATAATCAGTGTTTATTTTGTTTTATTTACCTAAATTAGTGGCGCTCAGGCCGGGGACCTCTTCTTTCAGGTCTCGGACCACGATCAAGCTTAGCCCCATCACGGTCTTCGCGACGCGGACGCTCGCGCTTCTCCGGCTCAACGTAGCCTTCCGGTTTCTCCTTCAGCGCCTTAGCACTCAGACGGAACTTACCGGTCTTCGGGTCGATCTCCAGCAGTTTGATACGGATATGATCGCCTTCTTTGATGCCGGTCTCTTCCATCGTCTCATAGCGCTTCCAGTCGATCTCGCTGATATGCAGCAGACCTTCCTTACCCGGCATGAACTCAACGAAGCAACCGTACGGCATCAGGCTCTTAACAACCGAGTCATACTCTTCGCCTACTTCCGGCAGAGCCACGATAGCTTTGATCTTTGCGATAGCAGCCTGCATTGACTCGCCGTTGTTGCTTGCTACCTCTACCTTACCTCCCTTCTCGTCTTCGTCTATCGAGATGACAGCACCGGTCTCAGCCTGGATACCCTGAATGATCTTACCGCCCGGGCCAATCACAGCACCGATCATATCTTTCGGGATATAGAAACTTACGATACGCGGAGCGTGCGGCTTGAGGTCAGCACGCGGTGCCGGCATGCACTCAAGAATCTTACCGAGGATATACATACGTGCCTCGTGTGCCTGTGCCAACGCGTTCTCCAGGATCTCATAACTCAGGCCATCTACCTTGATATCCATCTGACAAGCCGTCAGACCATCTTTCGTACCCGTGGTCTTGAAGTCCATATCGCCGAGGTGATCCTCGTCGCCAAGGATATCGCTCAGGATAGCGTAGTTCTTACCTTGGTTCTCCGAGATCAAACCCATTGCGATACCCGAAACAGGTTTCTTCATCGGAACACCCGCATCCATCAATGCCAGCGTACCGGCACAAACGGTTGCCATCGAACTCGATCCGTTCGACTCTAAGATATCACTTACTACACGTACGGTGTACGGAAAATCTTCCGGGATCATGTTCTTCAGCGCGCGGCAAGCTAAGTTACCGTGACCGATCTCACGACGACCTACACCGCGAGCAGCTTTCGCCTCACCGGTAGAGAAGGGTGGGAAGTTATAATGCAGTAGGAATTTGTCTGTACCTTGGATCAACGCCTCGTCTACGATCTTCTCGTCGCGACTTGTTCCCAACGTAACCGTCGAAAGACTCTGGGTCTCACCGCGTGTGAAGATACTACTTCCGTGAGGGCCGGGCAGGTAACCTACCTCGCACCAGATCGGACGAATCTCCGTCGTCTTACGGCCATCCAGACGCTTGCCTTCATCCAGCACAGCGCGACGCATAGCCTCTTTCTCTACATCGTGATAGTAACGATCTACGAGCGCAGCGATCTCATCGATCTCAACACCTAATGCCTCTGCGCGGGCAGCCATATACTCTGCTTTCTCAGCCTTAAAGTCCTCGCGGATCTGCGTGAACATCTCCTCGCGGTGATGTTTGTCGGTGTCCGCACTCGTAGCCTGAGCGTAAGCGCGTGCATAACTGAAGTCATGAACAGCTTGCTTCAGTTCCTCGTCATTCACCTCATGGCAGTACTCACGTTTCGTCTCCTTGCCATAAGCCTTCATCATCTCGTTGATAGCCAGACACTGCGGTTTGATAGTCTCGTGCGCAGCTTTGATAGCCTCGAGCATCACGCTCTCCGGCACTTCTTTCATCTCGCCTTCCACCATCATGATGTTGTCGTACGTAGCGGCAACCATCAACTCCAGGTCAGCGTGCTCGCATTGCTCGAAGGTCGGGTTAATCACCATCTTGCCGTCTACGCGTGCTACACGTACTTCGCTCACCGGACCCTCGAACGGGATATCCGAACAAGCCAAAGCAGCACCTGCGGCCAAACCGGCAATCGACTCCGGCATATCAATGCCGTCGGCCGAATACATGGTTACGTTTACGAAAGTCTCTGCGTGATAGTTAGAAGGGAAGAGGGGACGAAGGGCGCGGTCAATCAGACGTGCAATCAGAATCTCATAGTCTGATGCCTTGCCTTCGCGGCGGGTGAAACCACCCGGGAAACGTCCTGCGGACGCAAATTTCTCTTTGTACTCTACGGTAAGCGGCATAAAGTCTGTACCGGGAACCGCATCTTTGGCGGAGCAGACAGTAGCGAGGATCATCGTGTTGCCGAGTGTCGCCATCACAGCGCCATCAGCTTGTTTGGCCAACTTGCCTGTCTCCAGTTTGATTACTCGTCCATCGGGGAGAGCAATCTCTTTGGTTACAATATTCATCTTTTTTTCGTCAATTTTGGTTGCCGTTTGCAACCGTTATATATAGTTTGAATCGTATATTCTCGCAAAAACCGTGCAAAGTTACTACAAAAAATTGAAATGTCCAAAAAATTTAGAATAAATCTGTTAAATATTTATATTTATAAGGATTATTGTATAATTTTGTGGACGTTTGCACAATCATCTTATCCCCACAACTGCGCCAGGTGCTTGTAGTTAAGCAGCCAAATATCTCCGGCCGTGTTCTCAAAATCGCCTGTATAAACCACCGCCCTGCGAGCAATCGGAGTTCCTGTCCACTCCGGCAGTTTACGCAAGGTCTTCTCAAACGTTGGCTGATACGTCATAGCCGACTTCACCTCTATCGCGTATAATTTACCCTCCTCCTTAACAAGTATATCCACCTCATTTTGATTGCTATCTCGATAGAAGAACACATT
>JAFXYK010000033.1 GCA_017541805.1 Paludibacteraceae bacterium | reverse complement strand
GCCTTAGCGTCTATCTTACGTCAAGCGAAAGCGGACGGGTTAGTTGATGCAGATGCTGCTCCGACCTTGCGTGAAGGTCGTCTGGTGATCCCTGTTCCTCCCGGTTACAAACGGAAGATAGGCGGTATCGTGCATGATGAGTCGGCGACGGGTAAGACGGTGTTCATCGAGCCGCAACAGGTTGTAGAAGCGAATAACCATATCCGGGAGTTGGAAGGTGCGGAACGTCGCGAGCGGATACGTATCTTACAAGCCATCACGGACATGCTTCGTCCGAACACGCAAGCTATCCTTGCTTCGCAAAGGATGTTAGCACAGGTGGATTTTCTGAACGCGAAAGTGTCGTTAGCGAACACGCTGCATGCTATTCGTCCTGAGTTGGTTGATGCACCGTTGCTGGAATGGTCAGAGGCGCGTCATCCTGTGCTGTGGCTGCATTATACGCCGCAAGGCAAGACGGTTGTTCCGCTGTCGATTCGCTTGCAAGCCGATAAGAATCGAATGTTAGTCATCAGCGGTCCTAATGCGGGTGGTAAGTCGGTGTGTCTGAAGACCGTGGCACTGTTGCAATACATGCTGCAATGCGGCTTGTTAGTGCCTGTGGCGGAGCAGAGTAGGGCAGGTCTTTTTGACCAGTTGATGATCGATATCGGCGACGAGCAGTCGATACAGGACGAGTTGTCCACGTACTCGAGTCACCTGCGGAACATGAAAGCGTTCCTGCGTCAGGCGGACGAACGGACCTTAGTGCTGATTGATGAGATGGGAACGGGTACGGAGCCGCTGTTAGGCGGTGCTATCGCTGAGGCGATTTTGCGGGAGTTGGTTGCCCGCCATACGTTCGGTATCATCACGACGCATTATACGAACCTCAAACACTTCGCCGAGCAGACCGAAGGGGTGGTCAACGGTGCGATGCTGTATGACCGCGGAGCGATGAAGCCGCTGTTCCAGTTATCGATCGGTCAAGCAGGCAGCAGTTTTGCCATCGAGATAGCCCGTCAGACAGGCCTGAGTGAGTCGGTCATCCGTTATGCGACAGAGTTGGTGGGTGAGGAGCATATCGACTATGACAAACAGTTGCAGGACATCGCTCGCGACAAGCGCTATTGGGAGAACAAACGGCAGGCGATTCGGCAGAAAGAAAAACAGTTGGAAGAGCGTATCGCGCAGTATGAGGAGCAGTTAGGCGGTATCAAGGCGAAGAAGAAGGAGATGCTGGAAGAAGCGCGTCAACAGGCGGCTGAGTTGCTGCAGCAGTCGAATGCGACCATCGAACGTACTATCCGCGAGATCAAAGAAGCTAAGGCCGACAAGGAACGGACGAAGAAAGCGCGGAATAAAGTTGAAAGTTTAAAGTTGAAAGTTGAAAGTTTAAAGGAGAGCGCACAGGGTCAGAAGTCGAGAGTCCAGAGTCCAGAGTCGATAGTCGATAGTTCAAAGCCAAAGGTGATGAAGGACTTCAGCGAGTTGCGCAAACTGGCGAAGAACATGCCTGTTGCTACGACGACTGCTACGCAGACGACTTCTTCGAATATCGTTCACCGCCGCACTGTCTCTTTCGAACGGACCTTAGATCTGCGTGGTTACCGCGCGGATGAAGCATTAGAGAAACTGATCGCCTATATGGACGATGCGTTGATGGTCGGTGCGGGTGAAGTGACGATCCTGCATGGCACAGGTACGGGTGCGCTCAAGCAGTTGACCCGCGACTACCTGAATGACCTCAACCGTCAACGCCGCAAACGCGGACAGGTCGCGCTGGATTTCGGAGATGGCGACGTGAACCATGGCGGGGCTGGTCTGACCGTCATTCAGTTATAAGTTCTTCGTAGAAGAGATTCCTATTATCTACAGCCTTTGAAGGCATTCTTGCCAACCTGTACCGTGTCCGGGAAATGCGGTGTGGGCAGATATTTGCAGTCGAGGAAGGCTTCTGTTCCGATAGCTCGGATGGAGTCATTCCATTTCACTTCTTTCAGGCTGCGGCATTGACAGAAAGCCCCGTCTCCGATCTGTTTGAGTCGTTTGTTGAGTTCCACATAACGGATGCTGGTACACTGTGCGAAGACGCCACGGTGCACGATCTGCAGCATGGCAGGCAAGGTGATATCCTGCAACATCTTACAGCCCATAAACGCCCCTTCTTCGATGAGTTGGATATGATCAACGAGGTTGATACCACTCAGTTGCTGGCAGTTACGGAACGCGCGTGCGCCGATACGGAAGGTGCTCTTGGGTACATTGATGCGCTCGAGCGAGAGGCAGTTGTCGAAACTCTCTTCCCCTACGGCATAGAGTCCGTCAGGCAGGTCCACGCGATAGAGCCGTGTGCAGCCCTGGAAGACCTGTTTGGCGATCGAAGTGACGCCAGCCGGGATCGTGACACGACGGATCGTTGCACAGCCCGCAAACGCTTGGTCTCCGATATGGGTGAGGGTAGCCGGCAGGTCGATGGCTTCGAGGTTGACGCAGCCTCCGAACGCCCCGTCTTCGATGCGCTCCAAGGTTTTTGGAAGCGTTATTTTTTTGATGCTGCGGCACATGGCGAACGTACCTCTGTCGATGACTTTGAGTCGGTCAGAGAGCACTTGTGTCGTGAGGTTCTCGCAGCCAAAGAAGACACCCGCGCCGAGGTACTCCAGTTCCGTCGGCAGGGTAGCGTTCTTGAGGAGCGTGCAGTTATAGAAAGCGAAGTTTCCGACGCTCTTCACCGTAGCCGGAATAGTGACATCCGTGAGGTTCGCGCAGCCATAGAAAGCGGCGGTAGGGATGGCAGTTACCGACGAGGGAATGACGATGGTCTTGAGGTTCTTGCTGTTGGCAAAAGCGCGCTCGGCGATCAGACGGATCGGTATCTTGTTCTTGAAGATATATTTGGCGGGCAGGTCACCATTCGTAGCGATGAGACAGTCGTCAATGATGAAGGCACCTTTCTTCCATTTGTTCTCGTTCGTGTAGAGCCCGCTGCCTGTGAAGGCTTCTTCGCCGATAGACGTGACGGAGAGCGGAATGACCACTTTCTGCAGGTTCTTACAATCGCGGAAAGTCTCGTGGTCGATACGCGTGATGCCTTCGGGTATCTCGACGCGCGTGACGGTTTTGTTTCCTTGGAAAGCCCCTGCGGCGATGAGTCGTGTACCGGCAGGGATGATGAAGCGCGGTTTGATATTCTTATCCGTAGCGATGAGGATAGAGTCGATCCATAGACAGCCGTCGACCCAGTTGGTTTTCTCCGCCATGATACCTGTTCCGTCGAAAGCCGAACGATACACACGCTCGAGGGTAGGCGGGAGCACGATGGAGGTTAAGCCTTTACACCCCTTGAACGCTTTGTCGCCGATAGCGGTAACGGTATAGGTCTCTTGGCCGACGACGATTGTCGATGGAATAATGAGGTCCCCTACGGCACGCTGGTTAAAACTCACTTCGGCCGTGCGATAGGCAGGGTCGATCTCATAATGGATATCCTGGTACTGCGCAGGGGCGGCGAATAAAGGTGAAAGGTGAAAGGCGAAAGGTGAAAGGAGGAGACTAGCGCACACGAGTGCCGCGCGCATCGTAGATCTGCTCACCTGCTTGAATAAAGAGTTGGCCATCTTTAAGATATTTTTGATTTATGATTTCTGATTTTTGATTTGAGATTGATTCGGGCATGTGTATGCCGAGTTGCATAAGAATGGCATTCTCGATCAGTTTTTTGCCATCTTGGGTAAGAGATGCCGTGGAATATTCGGACACCCCGATCATGATGATATTCGCCGGCAGGATAGCAATAGCGGAAGCGGAGGGTTGAGATACCGGAGAAGCGAGCACTTGCGGTTCTCCTTCCGGTAACGTCCATTCGCTGATGGCTGTTACGGCGTTGGTGTTACAACTGGAGAAGAGTTGTACTTGTCCGTCTGTGATCGTCAGTCCCCGGAACAGCGGATGTTCGGGTTGCGCTACCGTGATACTGAGATCAGAGGTGTTGATCGCCGTTCCCCAAGCCCATACTCCGGGCTTGAGCAGCCATGGTTTAAGCAGCACCATTGGTTTGTCATAACCCTTGAGAGGGGTAAATCCGGCTGCCGAGGAGGCCGGTTTGCTTCCTAATACGATCACCTCGTATGCGCTATAGTCCACTGTCGGGTCTGCCGCTTCGGTCTCTATGATCCAAAGACTGTCGTTCTGCCGTAAATATTGTAATAGCGCTTTGTCTTCCGTCGCTCCGGGAATAGTAACGAAAGCGACTGCGTGCGTTCCTTCCGGCTGAATAGAAGGAATCGTATCATCCCCGCCGGGCTCGGGATCATGATGCTCGCCCGGAAACTCAAAGCATCCTAAATCAGGAGCCAGACCGTTATAACCGAGGTTGATATCGATGCCGGCATCAATGAGCGCAGAGCCTTCTTTCAGACGCATGAAATCCGTCTCGGACAGGCTGCCGTCCGACGTGCGGTAGTAACAGACCAAGGTGGTGTCAAGAGACTGAAAATCAGCTGCGGAAACAGTGAAACCGGTGTTCCAGCTGTTATGATCGTTTGCCGCTACGTTCTGCGCTTTATAGGCGTCGCTGTTCTTTCCCTGGTAACTGATGCAGTTCTCGAGCGTGTTGGTGCCGTAAGCGGTAGTAAAGCCGTAGTTGACGCCGTTGAGATAGGCGGAGTTGTTATAAAGCCACATCGTACCGCCGTTGTTGTTCTGGTCAAATCCCCGTTCGTTATTGCCTACCGCCAAACAATGGTGCACGACAATCTTATGGTTCGTATAGTTACCACCCATCTTGAATCCGTTGCCATTCCCTTGACAGGGATATTTGGACCGGGTGACGGTGATCGTTTGGCCGTAACGGTCAGTCATCGTGGTGCCTTCTTTTGAATCGAACCACGCTTTATCGACTCCCGATGCCCGCGGGTTTTGGCTCATATCGTAATAGAGCGGTCCGTTTTGGAAACATACGGATTGTTCGATGACGGTATTGGAGGTACTGACACGCTGGAAGAAATCCCACCCGTCATCGGAGTTGTTCCACGCACGGCAACCGATATAGTGGTTTCCGGCACCTGTGAACTGTTTGTCTGCAAAACCGTCCGCATTACCGCCGAAATTAGCCTGTGAGCCGGACATTGTCTCGTAGTCAAAATTATCGTGGCTGTCCACGTTCTTGATGACATTGTTGCCGCCTTCTTTCATTTGGCAACCTGTGTCCGCAGAGCCGTAGATATCGAGGTTCTCAAAGAGGTTGTAGCTTCCGTAGTTAATCAGGTTGTTCTTACCCGAGTAACGCAGGGTGAGGTTTTTGATATGTAAATAGGTGCAGGTGTTCTTGATCTGCAATCCTCGTTTACCGTACTCCGTCTGCCTGAAATCCAGAATCGCCGGATACTTGCCGCCTCGGGTAATCCCTTCATAGCCGGAGATGACGATGCGTTTGGATGCCGTGCCGTTGAGGTTATTTACATCCGTTGTGAGCAGGTCATACTGGCCGCTGAAAAGATAGAGGGTGTCCCCGGGGAGTTGAAGCATCTTCAGGCCTGCACTGAATGAAGCAGGATTGTCAAACGAACCGACACCGGTGCCCTCCGGCGAGGCATAGTAAGTGGTAGCAAAAGCACCAAGTGACAAAGTACAAAGTACTGAAGTCAATAATAGTTTTTTCATTGTTTTATGAAGTGTATTTGTAATCGTATCAGGGTGTACCAAAGGATTCTTTTGCCGCGCAGGGAGGCAGTAGGTACGCGTTTCTTGAGTTCCGCAAAGACCCGTTGTTCGGCTTCGGGATGGCGCGTAGAAGTGGTACTGGAGGGGTTAACCGTATAATGATAGCCGGTATAGGCGATGCGACGGCAGGATAGGTTTCGTAACCACAGATCGACGGACCAAATCACATCTTCGTAAATCATTCCTTCGGTAAACTGCATCCCTTCTATCGCTTGGCGGCGGTATAGTCGCATGCAGGGAGAGGTGAATTGGTGATTTGTGATAGGTGATTGATGCTTGTTCTCACGTGTATAGCCCGACTGCACATAGTCCACGCCTTCGATGGCAGCCAGGTGCTGTTCGCACCAGTCAGGTGCTATCGTATCATCCGCATCGACGAAGGCGATGAACTCACCTTGTGCATGCTGCAAGCCCAGGTTACGTGCGGCAGACTGACCGGCATGTGCTTGTTGGAAAAGCTTGATTCTCGGGTCTTGGAACGAAGCGATGACATTCAGACTATTATCTGTACTGCCGTCATCTACCAGCACAAGTTCGATGTCCTGCTCCGTTTGGTGAAGCAGGCTCTCGATACAGGCCTTCAGGTATTGCTCGGCATTATAGACGGGTACGATAAAACTGATCATATTGCGCTTCTCGTGTAAATTCGTTTCTATGTTGTGTAGCTTGGTGCGTGAAGCCGTTTTGGCGCCATTCGTCGTAGCGGTCCATGATGAACTGCTTGATGGCATCTATGTCGTCGGTTGCCAGTCCTGCATTCGTATAGGCCATCAGTTCGGCTAAAGCGCCTTTGTCGGAAGGCACGCAGAGGATGGGTTTCTCGCACCCAAGAGCTTCGTAGAATTTTGTGGTGAGCATGCCATGCGTCTGTTCGTTCGTCAGTACGAGCATGATACCGCTGCGTCGTATGGCATCGCCCAGTTGGTCGTGCGCGATGGGGTTACTCTGCGGGGTGTGGAAGTCCCACAGGATTTTTGATTTTTGATTTTCGATTTTTGATTTATTGAGTTCTTCTATCGCCTGTTGGACTTTCGCTAAAGCGGGTTTCTGCCACTCGAAGAGAGAGCCGATATAGGTGACAGTGAACGAGTCGGTAGGTATATCTTTATGGAAGAATTGCTTGTCATCAAAGCCGTTGTATATCACATGTACATTCGGATTAAACTGCTTGATAAAATCCGCATGCCATGGAGAAACGGTCGTTATGGCGTTTGCTGCGCGCAGGACTTGGTTACGCCGACGGATATGAATGGCTCGATAGAGTCGGCGGAAGGGCATCAGCCATGGACTCTGATGTCTGTATTGATAGCGCGAGTTTTCTACCTGCTCATCCAAATCACGTATGTCGCATATCAGCGGTACGTTCAGGGCCTTCGCGATGCGTTGTGCGGCGCCTAATGGAAAATCGTTGAAGGCGGTGCAGATGACT
>JAFXYK010000032.1 GCA_017541805.1 Paludibacteraceae bacterium | reverse complement strand
GCACGAGCGAGGTGCCATGATGGGTGGTGATGAAATTGATAATCGCTTCAGGCAGGTGGCTCTTTCGCGCCAGTTTTTCTCCTTCATGGACGTGCGCGATAACCACTTGCGCCGCATCACGGGGATCCATCTTAAGGAGCGGATTATCTATGTCGTTTTGATTCTCTACGTAGTAGAGCGGATCGACTATTTTTCCGATATCGTGGTAAAGCGCACCTGTTCGTACCAGAAGTGCATTCGCGCCAATTGCCTTCGCAGCCTCCGAAGCGAGATTCGAGACCTGCATAGAGTGCTGGAACGTACCGGGTGCTTTTTCAGCGAGTTGGTGCAAGAGATCGGAGTTGATATCGGTCAGTTCGACGAGCGTGATCGATGAGATGAAATGGAACATTTTCTCAAAGGTGTAGATCAAGCCGTAGCAACCGATGATAAGGAGCGCGCTGATCGCAAAATAGACATATGTCATCGGCACTATCTCCGACCACGAGCCAGTCTGCGCGAAGGTGATCGCCGTATAAGTGAGGGATTGTACGAGTAGGATCCATCCGGCTGTTTGCACGAGTTGTGCGCGGCGAGTCATGTCGCTTAAAGAGGACACCGCCACCATTCCTACCGCCATCTGGACGAAGAAGAAAATCTCCGGTGCCGGCACGAAGACCGAGGCGATGAGGACGGTTGTGAAATGCAGGAAGAGGGCCGTTCGCGAATCCAGGAAGACGCGCGTCAATATCGGCACCCATGCGAATGGGATGACATATATCGAAAGGCCGAAGCGCATCGCCAGACAAGCCAAGGCGATGACGAGCAGGATCTGCAAACAGAAGAACAGGACGACTGACGTCTTCTGCACATAAGAGTTGCGGAAGACAAACAGATAGACGACGAAGAGCGAGATGAACAGGAGCACCAAGATCGATTCTCCGATGAGCGTCAGGGTTCGTTGTTGCTTACCCGGCGCCATCTCTTTGTATGCCCGAGAGAGCGACTCAAGCACCCGATAGGTATAGGCGTTCACGATCTCTCCTTCTTCGATAATCTTGGTTCCCTTGAAGATCTGGCCCTCTACATCTTTGATCTCCGCCAGTTTCTCCGCCCGCATTTTTTCGGTATACAGCGTGTCATAGACGAGGTTCTGCGGATAGGCTATTTTCTGATTTCCCTGATAGGCATTCTTGGGTGTAGTGAGTTCCGTAATGAGGTGCGATTTGGCTTTTGTATCCGTCGTTCGCACCATGATTTTCTTGTAGTTATTCTCCAACCACTCATAGTCATTGTAGGAAACGACCAATATCTTCTGCTGCTGGCCCGGCACAAAACGGAAATAAGGATAGAACGACTCCATGTGTTGCGCTCTCTCCTTTTCTACCTGCACGTCCGACTTATACAACGGGAAATCGAAGGGTGCGGCCAGGGTGGTATAGCCCCAAGGTTTATTCTCCGCGTATCTATATTTGAATCCGCTTTTCCCACGAGGGAAGAACACGACCACCAAGGCCGCTACAACCAGGAAAGCACTGATCCGAAAGATCGTCTTTCTATTCAAATTCGGGATTTTTTTCATTATCTTTTAGTTCTAAAAAATTCTTGCATTAGGGCGCGGCACTCATCTTCGAGGACGCCAGAAGTGACGGTTGCTTTGGGGTGAAAGACCCGCGGTGCGTACGTCTGATAGCCACGTTTGGGGTCAGGTGCGCCATAGACGATACGGCTTATCTGTGCCCATCCTATGGCTCCTGCGCACATCGGACAGGGTTCAACGGTGACATAGAGGGTTGCATCCGGCAGATATTTGCCTCCGACCGTCTGCGTAGCGGCTGTGATCGCCTGTATCTCTGCGTGCGCCGTGACATCTTCAAGCGTCTCAGTCAGGTTATGTCCGCGACCGATGATACGATCTTGCGAGACAATGACGCAGCCGATAGGTATCTCGTTGGAGGCGAGGGCTTTCTCTGCTTCGCAGAGAGCGATGCGCATGAAGCGCTCATCATTCGGATTAATCGGAGTATTCTGAGTATTCCGGCAGAAGTGCGCTAATTCCTCAGGGTGGGACTCAAAATGGTTGCCTATGACGACGATGTCTGCGCCGGCGTCGTAAGCTGTTTTCATCGCTTCGGGTGTACGGATACCTCCGCCGACGATGAGCGTGAGGGAAGTAGCTGCTCGAACGGCTGCAATTATCTCCGATGAGATCGGATTTTTGGCTCCCGACCCGGCTTCCAGATAGATCGCTTTCTTTCCCATCATCTCCGCCGCGATACAGGTATCCACGATGGTGTTGATGTCTGCAGGATTGAGAGGTTTGGTACCGGTTACACGCATGGTAGAAGTCTCCACTCCGCCGTCGATCAGGATATATGCCGTTGGGACGAAATCCATGCCTGATTGACGAATTGCTCGCGCTGCCTTAACTTGCTGACCTACAAGGTATTCGGGGTTATTCCCGGACAGCAAAGAGAGGTATAATATCGCATCGGCCTCCGGCGTAAACTGTGACGAATTTCCAGGGAAAAGAACGATGGGAATTTGTGATTTTAGATTTTTGATTTTTGATTTCTCTGCCGCGAGGGCGCGATTAACTACGTTTTTTAAATTTTGGACAAATTCCGTTGTATCGCCGCCGGTAGAACCGCCTACGAAGAAATAGTCAGGATGGCAGTCCGATGTTATCGGTAGCGCATCCAGATTCGCTTTCTCAGGGTCGAGCAATATGGCTAATTTCTTTTCCATTCGAATGTTTCTACCATTTTAGTGACATCGGTGCGAAGATATTGGTATATCGGGGCCAGCGAATCCGCATTCGGCGGACAGTTACAATAGACCGAGGCACGGAAGAAATGACGCACGGAGTCAGTCACAAAGAACTGACACGAAGAAGCTGTGTTTCCTTCGAGGTCAAACAAGACGCCGTACACTTTGGCTTCCGGATGCGCATATTCGCGTTCAGGTATCGCATTCGCGAAGGACGCATTGCGATAGACGAACTCCAGCGCATCATTGGTCAGTTCGCGAAGGTTACGCTGCACCGTCTTGTACGAACAGTGAATCGTTGCGTCTAAGGACGGATAATAGATATTGATCCAATAGGGTTCATCGTCGCGCACTTGCACCTCGGCATTTGCGGATAGCGCGAAAGTGTACGGATAATTCGCCATAGCGGATTGATATTGCTCAAAGGGGATGTACGAGGTGTCCGGCACGGCGATACGATGGTATCCGTACGGTTTGGGCACCGAGGTCTCGTTCTTCTGACAAGCCGTCAGAAAAAGCACACCTATCCACAGTATAAATCCGATTTTGCGCATAATAATCCAATTTAGGCTGCAAAGTTAGTATTTTTAATTGAAAATTGAAAATTTTGCGTAGAGGGAGAAAAACAACACTTTTTTCCATAAAAAATTCGCGCGCGCTTGCATATATAAAATAAATGTTGTATATTTGCACGATTTTTGGAATAATAGGCCAATGAAAGAGAACAAAAATAACTATTGCGTGATTATGGCGGGCGGTATCGGCAGTCGATTCTGGCCGTTCAGTAGAGCAGACAGACCGAAGCAGTTTTTGGATTTCTTCGGTACCGGTAGAAGTCTGCTGCAGATGACGGTGGATCGTTTTCGTCCGATCGTTCCGATCGAGAATGTGTTCATTGTTACCAATGTGGCATACAAACAGTTGATTCTGGAGCAAGTGCCGGATTTGGCAGAGAGTCAGATATTGTGCGAGCCGGCTCGCAGGAATACGGCGCCGTGTATTGCCTACGCGACCGCGCACATCCGTGCGTTGTGCTTGAAACGCGCCGGTTTGACGGCTGCTACGCAGGACTGGAGTCGTCCGGAGATGCAAGCGAATATTGTGGTTGCGGCGAGTGATCACTTGATCTTGGAGGAAGAGAAATTTCGTCAAACGATTCTGAAGACGTTTGAGTTCGTAAGCAAGAATAACGCGATCTGTACCTTAGGTATGCAGCCGACGAGGCCGGAAACCGGCTATGGGTATATCCAATTCGTCGCGGACAAATCGGATAAGGTGAAAGGTGAAAGGTTAAAGGTGAAAGGAGATGGCATTTATCCGGTGAAGACGTTTACGGAGAAGCCGAATCTGGAGATGGCGAAGGTGTTCTTGGAGAGCGGTGATTTCCTTTGGAACAGCGGTATCTTCATCTGGAATCTGCAGACGATCAGTGAAGCTTTCCGGTACTTATTGCCGGAGGTAGCAGACCGATTCAGAGAGGGTGAGTTGTTGATGGGTACGGACAAAGAGGAGGATTTCATCGAACAGATCTTCCCGAAATGTCCGAACATCTCGATTGACTACGGTATCATGGAGAAAGCGGACAATGTGTATGTGATGCCGAGCAGTTTCGGTTGGTCGGATCTGGGAACCTGGGGCAGTCTGTATGAGTTGAGTGAGAAAGACGAGCAGAAGAATGTGAGTCTGCACAGCACTGCTCATTTCCATGAAGCGGAAGGCAATATTGTGGTGTTGGAACCCGGCAAGACGGCTATCGTGCAGGGCGTGAATGACATGATTATTGTGGAGGAACGCGGTGCGCTTTTGATATGCAAGAAAGAGGAGGAGCAGCGCATCAAGAATTGGATTTTGGAAATCTGATAGACAAATAAAAAAATTACTTAATATTAAATCACATCATGAGTTATCTTAATTTTGACAAGACAGTGCTTGTTAATCTGGAGCGCTCGCTTCAGAAAGAGATGATTCGGACGAACCGTGCGGGTGTGTACAACTCGACGACTATTGTCGATTGTAACACGCGTAAGTACCACGGTCAGCTGGTAATGCCGTTGCCTCATATCAGCGACGACAACTTCGTGTTGCTCAGTTCGCTGGACGAGACGGTGATCCAGCATGGCGCGGAGTTCAACTTAGGTCTGCACGAGTACGGCGAGAATCATTTCAGTCCGAACGGACACAAGTACATTCGCGAGTTTGATTGCGAATTGATTTCCCGTACCACTTACCGCGTAGGTGCGATGGTGCTGCAGAAAGAGCGTTTGTTGGTCAGCTTCGAACCGCGTGTACTGATTCGCTACACGCTGTTGGAGAGCGGTAGTCCGACGATCGTACGTTTCCGTCCGTTCTTGGCTTTCAGAAGCGTGAACGAGTTGACACACGAGAACCCCTTGGCTAATGCGAACATGGACGACTGCGAGAACGGTCGTTACAACCGGATGTACCCGGGATTCCCGAATCTGTACATGCAGTTCAGCAAGGCGGTTGAGTATCATCACGACCCGCAGTGGTATAAAGATATCGAGTACCGCAAGGAGAAAGAGCGCGGTTATGCTCACAAGGAGGACTTGTTGGTTCCGGGTTATTTCGAGCTACCGATGAAGAAAGGCGAGAGTGTAATCTTCTCCGCCGGTGTGACGGAAGTGAAGACAGCTACGCTGAAAGCGACGTGGAAGAAAGAGCTCGAGCGTCGTAACCGTCGTGAAGACATGTTCACGACCTTGAAGAACAGCGCGAGCCAGTTCTATAAACGCGAAGGAGACAAATGCTACCTGTTAGCCGGTTTCCCGTGGTTCAAAGCTGATGCCCGCAGTACGTTCTTCAGTGTGGCCAGTTGTACCCTCGATATCGATCGTCCGGAATACTGGGACGCTATCATCAACAAGACGGCGCTGGAGGAGATCGATCGCTTCATGCACGGTCGCGGCAACGAGAACAAGATGACGGGTATGGACGAGCCGGATGTGCTGTTATGGTTCATTCGCGCTTGTCAGAAATACGCACATAAATATACAGTTCGCGAGGCGGCTGAGTTGTATGGCCAACTTTGTTTGGATATCATCACTTGGTATCGCAAGCAGAACCATCCTCGTGCGAAGTTGCACCAGAACGGCTTGTTGTGGGTTGATGGCACACAACGTCCGGCGACCTGGATGAATGCGACGGAGAACGGATGGCCTGTTACCCCGCGTACGGGTTATATCGTAGAGGTGAACGCGCTGTGGTACAACGCGATGCGCTTCACGGCCGAGATGCTGCGCGAGATGGGCAAAGAGACGAGTGCCGACCTGATGGAGTATCAGGCAGAGATCTCGAAAGACGCTTTCGTGAAGACATTCTGGAACGGCATTTATCTGAATGACTTCGTGCTGGACGGCTATGAGAACAAAGAAGTTCGTCCGAACATGATCTGGGCAGTCGGTCTGCCGTACAGCCCGCTGGATAAGAAACAGCAGAAAGCGGTTGTCGATATCTGCACGAAGGAGTTGTTGACGCCGAAGGGTCTGCGTAGCTTAAGTCCGAAGAGCGGCAGTTACCGTCCGATGTACAATGTAGGTCTGGCGGAGCGCGACCGTTGCTTGCACAACGGTGTTGTTTGGCCGTCCACGATCACGGCTTATTCGCGTGCATACATGAACGTGTACAAATTCAGCGGCACCAGTTTCATGGAGCGTCTGTTGGTTGGTTTCGAAGCCGAGATGGACGAGTTGACCATTGGTACGCTGAATGAGTTCTACGACGGCAACCCGCCGTACAAAGGACACGGCGGCATGAGTAGCGCACCGAGTGTAGCGGCTGTGATCAGCCTGATGGACACACTCAAGAAATATATCCAAGCCGAGAAAGAGGCTAAAGAAATGGAGGCACAACAATGAAAGCGTTAATGTTCGGTTGGGAGTTTCCTCCCCATATCTTAGGTGGTTTAGGAACAGCGAGTTACGGTTTGACTCGCGGTATGAGTGAGCAGAAAGACATGGAGATCACGTTCGTCATTCCGAAACCTTGGGGTGACGAGGATCAGTCGTTCCTGCGCATCATTGGTGCGAACAGTGTGCCTGTTGTTTGGAAAGACGTCAACTATGACTACGTGAAACAACGGATGGAAGGCAAGATGAGTCCGGAGGAGTATTATCACTTCCGTGATGGTATTCGCTACGACTATCGTCGTATCGGCACGGACGATCTGGGCTGCATCGGTTTCTCGGGTCGCTATCCGGACAACCTGATCGAAGAGATCGGTAACTACGAAGCGGTAGCGAGTGTGTTAGCGCACAGTCTGGATTTCGATATCATCCACAGTCATGACTGGTTGACCTATCCGGCGGGTGTGTTTGCGAAACAAATCAGCGGCAAGCCGCTGGTGATCCACGTTCACGCGACGGACTTCGACAGAAGCCGCGGTAATGTGAACCCGACGGTTTATGCGATCGAGAAACGCGGTATGGACGAAGCGGATCATATCATGTGCGTAAGTAACCTGACGAGAAGGACGGTGATTGAGAAATACGGTCAAGATCCGCGTAAGGTGAGCACGGTGCACAATGCCGTTGAGCCTCTGGCTCATCCGGAAGAGTTCACCAAGCCGGCGCGCAAGGACAAGTTGGTTACTTTCCTCGGTCGTATCACGATGCAGAAAGGACCGGAGTACTTTGTAGAAGCCGCAGCGCGCGTGCTGAGCAAGACCGACGGTGTTCGTTTCGTAATGGCCGGTAGCGGAGATAAGATGGCAGAGATGATTGATCTCGTAGCCAAACGCGGTATTGCCGATAAATTCCACTTCCCGGGCTTCATGCGCGGTAAGCAGGTACAGGAGATGCTGGCGATGAGCGACGTGTATATCATGCCGTCCGTGAGTGAGCCGTTCGGTATCAGTCCGCTGGAGGCGATGCAGGTAGGCTGTCCGTCTATCATCAGTCATCAGTCCGGTTGCGCAGAGATCCTGCAGCACGCTATCAAGACGGATTACTGGGATATCGACGCGATGGCCGACGCTATCTACGCGATCGTCAAGTATCCGGCGATGTACAAGAGTCTGCATGAACTTGGTATGGAAGAAGTGAACAATATCAAGTGGGCAGACGCCGGACTTAAAGTGAGACGGATTTATGACGGTGTCATCAATCACACACTATAAAGTTTAAAGTTGAAAGTTTAAAGTTTAGAGAATTATGAAAAATATATGTTTATGCTTCCAGATGCACACCCCGTATCGTCTGAAGCGCTATCGTTTCTTTGAGATCGGACATGATCATTACTACTACGATGACATGGCTACCGAAGAACATGTTAACTGGTTGGTTCAAACATCGTATTTACCGCTGTGCCAGACGATCAAGGATATGATCAATCTGAGTAAGGGTAAGTTCCACTGCGCGCTGAGCATCAGTGGTACGATGATTGAGATGTTCGAGCAGTTCAACCCGGAGATGATTGATATATTGAAGGAGTTAGCTGCCACGAAGGCGGTTGAGTTCCTCGCTACCCCGTATGCTTATTCGTTGGCTTCTGAGTACAACGAGACGGAGTTCAAGAAACAGCTGAAGTTCCAAGCCGAGTTGCTGGAGAGCATCCTGGGTGTCAAAGCGCAAACGATATGGAACACCGAGTTGCTGTACACGGACGAGGCTGCGTACAACCTGAGCAAGTTGGGTTACAAAGCTATCCTGACGGAGGGTGCTAAGCACGTGCTGAGTTGGAAGACCCCGAATAAGGTTTATCAGAGTGCAGGTGCACCGAAGATGAAAGTGCTGCTGCGTAACACGAATCTGAGCGATGAGTTAAGTTTCCACTTCTCGGATCCGGGTTGGGCTAATTTCCCGATGGACGCAGAGAAATATGCGAACATGCTTCAGGCACTGCCGGAAGGTGAGGACATCATCAATATCTGGGTAGGCGCCGAGACTTTCGGTGTTCGTCAGAATGCCGGCACGGGTATCTTCGACTTCCTCAAGGCACTGCCGTACTACGCGCTGGAGCGCGAGATGGGCTTCATGACGCCGGCCGAGGCAGCTAAGAAACTGGCGGCTGAGGACGTACTGTCGAGTCCGTATCCGTTGACATGGAGCGGCGAGGCAAAAGACCTGAGCGTGTACACCGGTAATGACTTACAGCAAGAGGCTATTAACAAACTGTATGCCGTAGCAGAGCGTGTTCATCTATGCCAGGACAAGAGTCTGAAGACGAACTGGCTGCGTCTGCAGGATGTTAACTACCTGCATTATATGAATCATATCGATCAGGGCGAGACCCAATACGAGTCAGCTTACGACGCCTTCATCAACTATATGAATGTGCTGTCCGATTTCCTGCAGACCGTAGAGGAGCAGTACCCGACGACGATCGAGAATGAGGAGTTGAACGCGTTACTGAAGACTATCCGCAACCAAGAGGAGGAGATTCAGGCTCTTCAGGCAAAGTTAAAGAAAGCGAAAAAGTAATTTTTTCGATTGACGAGACGGATATTTATAGTATTAGTGCTGTTGGCAGCGACCCTTGTGGCCGCTGCCAAACCGCCTCGTACACGGACGATCATCAAGACCTGGGACATGCCGGGTTTGAGTGCCGTAGCGGATACGATCGCCTTCAAAGACACGGCTACGCTCAACTACCACGATGTAGATGTACAGCAGAACTACTCGTTGAGTAGCGCGATGAATGGTAACATCCTTGTCTCGCATATCGAGAGCCGCGTGGTCAACCACCGGTTGAAGACGATCGACGATCCGTTCGCATGGAGTCTGACGCCTTATGTGGTGACACCGCAGCAACAGCGGTATTTCAACACCACGACGCCTTATTCCAATATCGCGTACAAGAAAGGCTTCACCAGCGGGCACGAAGAGAACGATATCGATTTTCTTTTCACAGCGAATGTGAACCGGCGGTTGAATCTGGGTATCGAGATGGATTATCTGAATTCGGTGGGTCACTATCAGAACACGGCCGGTAAGTTATACCGCGGTTCGCTATGGGGCAGTTACACGGGTGCGCACTACAGCATGCACGCCGCCTTCGGCTGGTCGCGCCTCAGTTCGTTCGACAACGGCGGATTGCAAGATGTGAGTCAGTTAGGCGGAAGCCTGAGTGCAGAGGATATACCGGTTCGAATGAACGCGATGACGGGTTATCGTTATTTGAGCGGATACCTGCATAACCAATATGCGATCACAACGGATCGGGAATATCACGATTCGGTGGAGGTGATTATTGATGGTCGTCGAGAGAAACGCGACACGGTCAAAGTGCAGTATATCCCGCTGATGACTTTCAGTCATATCTTCGAGACCAACAACTCGAACAGGCGTTATATCGAGAAGACGGCGAATCAGGGGTTCTACGACAACACGTATTACAACCAGAGTAAGACGAACGACTCGACGGACGTGCTGACGATCCGCAACACCGTGGCTGTCACGTTCTGCGAGGCGTATAACACGAAGTTGAAATTCGGTATTACGGCCTTCGCGATGAACGAATGTCAGCGGTTCTACTACGACACGGCGCAGACCAACAGTGTATTGACTTACGGGGACGGAGGAGGTGTGTTGCAGACCTTACCTTCCTTGCGGCCGATCTACTGGATGAACAACACGTTCGTAGGAGGCGCGATACACAAACACAGCGGCGAACTTGTGCATTACCATGTAGAGGGGCAAGTGTGCGTGCTGGGTTATAAGATCGGTGAGTTTGACGTACATGGCAAGTTAGAGACCAAGTTCAATGCGGGTAAATACCCGATGATCATTGCGGCGAGGGCGTATGCGAAGAGTGAGACCGCCAATTTCTACTTGCAGCATTTTCGTTCGAACCACCTGCAATGGGAGAACAATTTCGGGTTCACGTATCGGTTCTTGGGCGGCGCGACGATCGCCTACCCGACCCAATGGGTGAAACCCAGTATTGATTTCAGTTTCGAGAACCAGACGAACCCGATCTATGTGTCGGCAACGGACTGGAAACCGAGGCAGTATAAAGGCAACGTACAGATTTTCACGGGCGATGTGGGATTGGATGTGACGACCCCGTGGGTTAACTTAGAGAACAGAGCTGTTATCCAGTACAGCACGAACGACAGCGTGATACCTGTTCCGACGGTGATCTTACAACATCGGTTGTATTACCACGGCACCTGGTTCAGGGCGCTGGATGCGCAGATAGGCGTGGACGTGAAGTACTTCACGAAATACCACGCGCCGGTCTTATGTCCGGCAACCGGCATGTTCGGCACACAGCAGACGACGGAGATAGGAAACTACCCGTGGATGAATATCTATGCTGATTTTTATGTGCGATCGATTCGCTTGCGTTTCTTCGCACACTACCAACACCTTAGCTACTGGTTTGACACCAAGAGTACAGAATATCTGGCCATGCCGGGTTATCCGACGAACCGAGATGTGTTCCGCGCAGGAGTAGCATGGCATTTCTATAACTAAATTATAAAGTTGAAAGTTGAAAGTTGAAAGTTTAAAGTTGAAAGTTTAGGGTTTAGAGGAGATATATGATAGTAACACAGAACTTAAACACGATTCTTGTCTATGCGCAAGGGGAAGCAGAGCGGCTGCTGAATAAACAGATCGAACCGGGACATTTGCTCTTGGCGATCATCCGTTTAGGCGAAGGCACAGCGTTTGAGGTATTGCAAAAGACCAATTGGAAGGCCGAAGAAGCAAAAGCCTACCTGGAGAAAGAGCTGCAAGGCACGGACACTATGATCGAGCCTGTGACGCGCAGCATGCAGGTAGAGCGTATCTTACGCATCGCGGAGGGTATCAGTCGCGAGTATCAGGCAGAGGCAGTGGGTTCTATTCACCTGCTGTTGGCTATTATGCGTGAGAGCATCAATACGACGGCTGCTTATCTGGAGAACGAATGGAATATCACGTACCAACTGTTAGTCGATATCTACGACCAACCGCATTATACGCCGGAGCGACCGCAAGAAGCGGCCGAGCAACAGCCGAGCGGCAATGTGAATGAGAATAACTGGCAGCCGCAGCACGGTCAGTCGCTCAAAGGCGGCAAGAAAAGCAAGACGACGGCTTTGGATAAGTACGGTCGCGACTTGACCCAATTGGCTCAGGAAGGTAAGTT
The DNA here is from genome assembly GCA_017541805.1 of Paludibacteraceae bacterium. Taxonomy (GTDB): domain Bacteria; phylum Bacteroidota; class Bacteroidia; order Bacteroidales; family Paludibacteraceae; genus Colicola. The sequence continues at coordinate 1,738 of JAFXYK010000032.1, read as the reverse complement.
AGACCCGATGGTAGGCCGTGAAGTGGAGATCGAGCGCGTCATTCAGATCTTAAGCCGCCGCAAGAAGAACAACCCTATCCTGATCGGTGAACCGGGCGTCGGTAAGTCCGCTATCGTGGAAGGACTGGCGCTGCGTATCGTGAATAACGAGGCCGGCGCGCTGCAAGGCAAACGGATTGTGACATTAGAGATGGCTTCGATGGTAGCAGGTACGACCTACCGCGGCCAGTTCGAAGAGCGAATGAAACAAGTGTTGACCGAGTTGCAGAACCATCCGGAAGTGATCTTGTTTGTCGATGAGATTCACACCATCATTGGTGCAGGTAATGCGTCGGGGTCGCTGGATGCGGCGAATATCCTGAAGCCGGCTTTGTCGCGCGGCGAGGTACAGTGTATCGGTGCGACGACGACGGCGGAATATGCGAAGTCGATCGAGAAAGACGGTGCGCTGGAACGGCGTTTTCAGAAAGTACAGATACGCCCGACCACCGCGGATGAGACACTGAATATCCTTGTGCGCCTGAGTGCACACTACGCGCAATATCACCATGTGGTTTATTCGGAAGAGGTGTTGAAGGCGTGCGTGAACTTAAGCGAGCGCTACCTGACCGACCGTGCTTTCCCGGACAAGGCGATTGATGTGATGGATGAGGTGGGTGCCCGCAGCCACGCGCGCCAACAAGCTATCGGCGATACAGAGGCGGAGCCTTATATGATCACGACGGATGACGTAGCAGGCGTAGTAAGTATGATGAGCGGTGTACCCGTTCAGCGGGTAGCTACGGCGGAGAACGAACGGTTGCGTATGATGGGTGAGCGGTTGAAGAAACGCATCATCGGTCAGGACAAAGCCGTTGAGACTGTGGTTAGGGCTATTCAACGGAGTCGTCTGGGATTAAGAGACCCGAAACGACCGATCGGCACGTTCTTCTTCTTAGGTCAGACGGGTGTCGGTAAGACGTACTTGACGCAATGTCTGGCGGAAGAGATGTTCGGCAGCAAAGACGCGATGATACGGTTCGATATGTCCGAGTTCATGGAGAAACATACCGTGAGCTTGCTGGTAGGTGCGCCTCCGGGATACGTAGCGCACGAAGACGGCGGTAAGTTGACCGAAGCCGTGCGCCGGAAACCCTACTCGATCATCCTGTTCGACGAGATCGAGAAAGCGCACCCGGATATCTTCAACGTGCTGCTGCAAGTGATGGACGAAGGCCGGTTGACGGATCGCCAGGGACATATCGTCGATTTTAGAAACACTATCATCGTGCTGACGAGTAACGTAGGTACGCGTCAACTGCAGGAGTTCGGCACCGGTATCGGTTTCGCCGCGAACGAGATGGACCAGAAACAGGTGAACGCCACGCTGCTCAAGGCGCTGCAGAAGCAGTTCCCGCCGGAGTTCGTGAACCGTATCGATAATGTAGTGACGTTTGAGCCGCTGAGTCGCGACACGATTGCGCAGATCGTTCGCATCGAAGTGAGTCTGCTGCAACAACGCCTCAAAGCGCAGGGACACCACCTGAGTGTATCGCCCCAAGTGAGCGAACAACTCGTGGACAAGAGTTTCGACCGCAAGAACGGCGCACGTCCTGTCAAACGGGCTGTGCAGACGTACTTGGAAGATCCGTTGACGGACATCTTGCTGCGCAAACCCAATCAGAAAAAAATAATCATTAAACAAATACAACAAGTATGACAGTAGAAATTACAGACGCTAACATCCAGGATGTGATTG
>JAFXYK010000001.1 GCA_017541805.1 Paludibacteraceae bacterium | reverse complement strand
TGTGAAGTGGATTACCGAGTCGGGCATAAATGGCTGGAACGTATAGGAATCACCCTCAAAGGGGATGGAGTAGGGCGTATCTATTGGAATGAACAGAACGATGTGTGGCAACCGTTTTATGGCCTGTTAGGTGCTACGCTGACTGTGGAATGGCAGTATGTCAAACTGCAACTATGGGGCAGAAACCTGACGGACACGAAGTACGATGTATTCTATTTCCGATCGATGGGTAACGATTTTCTGCAACATGGTAAGCCAAGAGAATTAGGCGCAACAATAGTATTAGATATTTAATAATTAATTATATAGTATATGAAAAAGATTTTCACTTTTATTGTTTTGGCAGGTTTGTTCGCTTCCTGCAGTATTAACAGTCCCGAACCGGAAATAACGGACGAAACCGAAGCATATGAGGCACTCGGTACCTTGCTTATCCCCTCATCCGGTTTTACCAAAGAGAATCTCCTTACCAAGGTAGTGCTCGTGGACCAAGAAAAACTCGATATCTACATGTTTGATGTCAAGTTTGCGGCGCTAATGCCGGTGACGATAGACATGGTCATCAGCGATGTCTCATATGTGAAAACCGGTTCACTTATCACTTTCTATGGTGATAGTATTGTGCCCTATGCAGGCAATAAACCGTACGAGAAATACGTTGTAACGGAATTGGAGGGTAGCATAACGGCTGATTCGATGTTTATCTCCAATAACTACGGCGATACCCCCAGCATCTACAGAGGAGCATTGAAACAATGAACTTTGAAGGAATTTTATTGGGCGCAGGTGCGTTCTTGTGTATCGGGCTTTTTCACCCGCTGGTGATTAAGGCGGAGTATTATTTCGGAGTCAAGTCTTGGTGGGCTTTTCTGGTCGTAGGTCTGCTGGCAGCAGCAGGCTCGTTGTTCGTAGAGAATACCTATATTTCTATTTTTCTCGGTATCTTTGCTTTCTCGGCTTTCTGGGGTATTGGCGAGGTGTTTCACCAGCGTGAGCGTGTGCGTAAAGGTTGGTTTCCGATGAACCCTAAACGCAAAAAAGAATATTAACTGCAAAAAGTTCCGCATATATTTGTATATGTGGATTTTTTTTTGTACCTTTGCACGCAAATCGTGCAATCAATAATCATTATGCAAGGTAATTTTAAGTACTTCAACCCGACAACCATCACTTCATGAAAGTTTATAAGGCCATATTCCTCGATTGGGACGATACGATAGGCGACTGGACGACGGCGGAGCATAAGGCGCTGCAGGATATCTATCGTACGTATCATTTAGATCGGTTGTATTCCACGTTTGAGGACTACTTGAACGCGTATAAGCCGTATAACCTGGAGTTATGGGGTATGTATGGTCGCGGCGAAGTGACGAAAGAGAAACTGCATTTTGAGCGCTTTTATAAACCGCTCAAAAGTGAAAGGTTAAAGGTGAAAGGTGAAAGGAGAGAGCCGGAAACCTTGGCCCATGAGATAGGAGCGGAGTTCTTGCGGTTGACGAATAAGTATTTCTGCCTGCTGCCGGATGCGGCAGAGGTCGTGAAGTATCTCGCTGCCAAGTATCCGCTGACCATCGTCAGCAACGGTTTCAAAGAAGTGCAGTATTATAAGTTCGAGCACTCCGGTTTGGCACCTTATCTGACGCACACGCTCATTAGCGAGGAGGTAGGGATTAACAAACCGCAACCTGGGATCTTTGCGATTGCTTTGGAGCGCAACGGCATCACTGCCGACGAAGCTATTATGATTGGCGATAGTTACTCTTCCGACATCGCCGGCGCCAAAGCGGCAGGTATCGACCAGATATGGGTAAGGAATGATGGGAATGATGGAAATGATGTAATGTCCGCAACTTATATCGTGCCAAAGATCACGGATATAATGGAAATACTATAGTTATGAGCACCATATTTATTGTACTGCCGATATTAACGTTATTGATGTTTGACTTGGGCTTGGCGCTCAAGCCGCAGGACTTTCAGTTGATTGCCCAGCGTCCTAAACCGGTGTTGGTGGGGTTAGTAGGGCAGATTGTGTTACTGCCGTTGATAGCGTGGGCTATCATTCAGTTCACATCACTCAGTGGCCAGTTATCAGCTCTTTTTATCATCGGTATCATGTTAGTTGCATGTAGCCCAGGAGGAAGTTCGAGTAACGTGTTTTCGATGTTGGCGAAGGGCGATGTGGCGCTGTCGGTGGCACTGACGGCATGCAGCAGTATTATCACGCTGTTCACCTTACCGCTGATTATGGCATGGGTAATGAATAGTGTACAGATGTCAGATGTCAGCATTCAGTTACCTATCGGCAAGCTGCTGGTGCAGAACTTGGTGCTGATGGTTGTTCCGATAGCGATTGGTTTTCTTGTGAATATGTTCCGTGCACAAACGGCTGCGAAGATTCACAACGTGCTCAAGCGTATCGCCATGCCGGCTTTGATCGTGTTGGTGACCGTGTTCTTTTTTCAACACAAACAGACGATTATTGATGAGTTTGGTTCGCTTGGCCTGACGATGACTATCCTCATTCTGGCGACGACAGGTTGCGGCGCGTTGATGGCTTGGCTCTTCCGTTTGACGACTAAAGAACGTCGAACGCTGGTGATTGAGATAGGTATGCAAAACGCCGCGCAAGCGATTACAATTGCTTGCAGTCCGTTGATTTTCAATAACGAGATCATTGCTATCCCTGCCATTATCTATGCACTGATGATGAATCTCATTCTATTGGCATATGTCGGGATCACTAAAATATCAAAATCACATTAAACGACCATGAATTACGAGATCATATCTGAGAGGCAGGAGAAAGTGCTGCGCTACTTGACGGAGCACGGTATTCCGTTCACGACTTATAATCACCCGGAAGGGAAGACGATAGAGGAAGCCAAGCGCTGGTGGGAAGATGATGGGAGTTTGCATTGCAAGAACATCTTCATGCGGAACCATAAGGGCAACCAGCACTATCTGATCTGTTTTCCTTGTGACGACGAGTTGGCGATACATGATATAGAGCATTGGTTGAAAGAGGAGTTGATGTCACAAGGTCAGAACTCACCGGGTAAACTATCATTCGCTTCGCCAGAACGTATGATGCGATACTTGGGTCTGGAACCGGGAAGCGTCAGTCCTTTCGGGCTGATTAACGACACGGAGCACCATGTGATACTGTTCTTAGACCGGCGTCTCAAAGATGCGACTTCGCTGAGTTTTCACCCCAATGACTGTCGTGGCACTGTGGTAATCAGTCAAGAGGCGTTTCAGAAGTATCTGGCGAGTGTGGGAAATGAGGTCATGTATATTAATTGAAAAGTGAAAAAAATAAACAACTATGTTACACATCAATGAAGAGGTCTCTCGCTGCCTATTATGCGAGAACGCCCCCTGTGGCGAAAAAGCGGCACGTGCTATCCGTGCACTGCGATTCGATAACTTATGGACAGCTCGCGAGTTGTTCGACCAACTGAACGATGCTGAGATAGAGGCGGCAGAGAAAGCCTGTATCCATTATGATCGGCCGATAAGGATCAGCGAACTGCGTTCGCAAGTGGAGAGTGAAGAGTCGAGAGTGGAGAGAGGAGAGTTGCCTTCGCTGGAGTTGAATTTCTGCGATATGGTATGCGAGAACCCGTTCTTCTTGGCCAGTTCGGCTATATGCACGAACTATGAGATGGTGGCGCGTGCTTTGGAGGCGGGTTGGGCCGGTGTGTTCTACAAGACGATATGCAAGCAGGACATTCGTGAGGTCAGTCCGCGTTTTGACGCCGTACGCAAAGAGGGTACACCTTTCGTCGGTTTCCGTAACATGGAGCAGTTGAGTGAGAATCCGTATGAGGTGGACTTCGATATTCTGCATCGTCTCAAAGTGAACTATCCGAGTAAGCGTATCATTGCTTCTATCATGGGTCAGACCGAAGAGGAGTGGATTGAATTGGCGAAGATGGCAGAGGAGGCAGGTTGCGATGCGGTAGAGTTGAACTTCTCTTGTCCGCAGATGCGTCTGACAGGGCTGGGGTCGGATATCGGTCAGAACGATGAACTTATTCTTTTCTATACCTCTTTTGTCAAGAACGCCGTTTCTATTCCTGTAATCCCGAAAATGACGCCGAACGTGATGTCGATGTCCAAGCCGGCCTTGGCTTCTTTCTACGGCGGAGCGAACGGTATCAGCGCAATCAATACGATCAAGTCCATCACAATGAGTGAGGGTGCGACGGTAAGCGGCAAGAAGACGGTGAGCGGTTATTCCGGTAAGGCTGTGAAGCCTATCGCGCTGCGTATGATATATGAGATGACCGGTAACCCGCTCCTGCACAAAGCGGGTATCGAGAAGCACATGGATATCAGCGGAATCGGCGGTATTGAGACTTGGCGCGATGCGCTGGAGTTTATCCAACTCGGTTGCCGTAACGTACAGGTGTGTACGGCGGTGATGCAGTATGGCTATCGCATTATTGACGACCTCATTCTCGGTCTGCAACATTACATGCAGGAGCGCGGTATTGTGGAGTTGAAGAAACTGGTAGGTGAAGAGTTGAAGAACATTGTGCTGCCGCATGATCTGGACCGCGAGACGATGGTGTTCCCCAAGATCGACCGCGAGAAATGTATCGGTTGCGGCCGTTGTTATATCTCCTGTATGGATGGTGGTCACCAGGCGATCTCGTTCGGAGAGGACCGCAAGCCGCGTATCATTGGTCAGAAATGTGTGGGCTGTCACCTGTGTAAGTTAGTGTGCCCGACGGGTGCGATAGGTGCTGCCAACCGCATGGACAAGCCTACGCGTAAATAAGATACCCTGCGATGCCGGAGAGGATAATGAGGAGGATAGGGTGACTTATTATATTGGTGATTGGTGATTGGTGATTGGTGATTGACGGCAGGACGGTGAAGAAGGCGACCAAGGTGAAGATAATCCAGGAAGTGGAATCAATAAAATTGGTCGGTTTGATGAGAAGGAGTGCTGCGGCTGCTATGAGTCCGATCACTGTGAAGCGTAACATACGTAGCGTCTGCTCGAAATAGGAATTGCCTTTGAAGCGTTTGTTCAACCAGAAATAAGCCTTGCATATACTCAACATGATGATGAGGCTTGGGAGGATAATAGCGAAGGTGGCAATGAGGCTGCCCGCTAATCCTCCAATGGTATATCCGACGTATGTCGCGCAGTTGATGCCGATAGGACCGGGTGTGACCTGACTAACCGCCACGATGTCGACGAACTCCTGTTGACTCATACCAAACTGAGCCACTTCCATCTGGATCAACGAGAGAATTGCCAATCCTCCTCCGAAACCGAAGAGACCGATCTTGAAGAACGACAGGAAAAGCGCCAAGTAAATCATTTGCGCCTCCTTTCTATCCTATCTACCACCAGCAGCGTGATGATAATCGTGGCGAAGATGAGCCATGCCGGATTGATATGCAACAGCCATATGAGGAGTGCTGCGGCGATGGGGATAAGGGCCGTGGTCCAACCGATCTTGGCGGATTTAGCCATCTTAAACAACGGCGCAGCGATGAGGGCAACCACAGCGGGTCGTATACCTTTGAAAACCGCTTCGACGGCGGGTTGTTCTTTCCAATCGCTGAATACCATGGCGATAGCGAGGATGATGAGAAAAGAGGGCAGTACAGCTCCGAGGACTGCTCCGCAGACACCTCGCCAGCCGCCGATACGCCAACCGATGAAGATGGCGGAGTTGACGGCAATGAGTCCAGGGGCAGTTTGCGCGAGGGCGATCATGTTCAGAAACTCTTCTTCATCCAACCATCGTTTCCGATCGACCACTTCCCGTTGAATAAGGGGTAACATGGCATAACCTCCACCGAGGGTGAAGGTGCCGATTTTGAGATATGTCCAGAATAATTGTAGAAACAATTATTATTGGTGATTGGTTATTGGTGAATGGTTATTGTTCCTTATTCTCGCGGAGTTGCTGCTTGATGAACTTAGAGAGCATGTTGATCGCCGCGTTGTTATGACCGCCTTGCGGAACAATGACATCGGCAAATCGTTTACAGGGTTCGATAAACTGCTCGTGCATCGGTTTGAGCACACGTTGATAGCGCTCGATGACTGCTTCGGCAGTACGTCCACGCTCGATCACATCGCGTTTCATGACACGAATCAGACGGTCGTCTGCATCGGCATCTACGAAGATCTTGAGGTCCATCTGTTGGCGCAGGTTATATTCCCGCAACGCCATGATACCTTCTACTACGATTACCTCTTTAGGCTCGATATGGATGGTCTCTTCCTGCCGCGTACAGGTGATATAGGAGTAAATCGGCTGCTCGATCGGCTTGCCTTCTTTGAGCATCGCGATATGCTTGGTCAGAAGAGGCCAGTCGAATGCATCAGGATGGTCAAAGTTGATATTTTGACGCTCCTCAATAGGCACATTACTGCTGTCCTTGTAATACGAGTCTTGGGGGATTACTACCACTTCGCCTTTCGGAAGGCGCTCAATGAGTTTTCTTACTACCGTTGTTTTACCCGAGCCGGTGCCGCCCGCAATACCGATGATAAACATAGAGTCGATTTACGATTGTTCATTACGGGTTGCAAAATTACACTTTTTTTTTGATATACGCAAATAAATTTGCATATATCGATTTTTTTTTGTACTTTTGTGCCCAAATTATAAATTCGGATAAATATCGATTATATGAAAGAGATAACGACCAAGAAACTATTGGAGACTATTATTGAAGGAATTCGGAATCGAAAAGGACAGCGTATTGTAACGATTGACTTGCGTAAGATCAAAGAGGCGCCGGTGGAAATGATGCTGATCTGTGAGGGGCAGAGTAACACGCAGGTGTCTGCGATCGCAGACGAGATTGATGATTTCGTTCGCACGAACACGCATGTACACCCGTTGAGTGTGTCGGGTCAGGAGAATGCGGAGTGGATTGCGATGGATTATGGTACAATTTTTGTGCATGTGATGCAGCGTGAGCCGCGTGCTTTCTATGACATTGAGCACTTGTGGGCAGACGGCAAGATCACAGAACTTCCGGAAGAACTGTAACATTTGTGATTTGTAATTTTTGATTTGTGATTTATGGCAGAGAATAATCATTATCCCAAGCCTCGGCCGCAAGGTTCGCAGGATCAGCCGAATCCGTCGCCTCGTAGACGATGGTTCCGCTTGCTATTCTATGTGATCCTGTTTACGATGCTCGGTTACTATTTCTGGGGCGAGAAAGAGAAGGGAGCAAGTAAGGAGATTACGTATACGCAATTGCAGGACTATATGGAAGCCGGCGCTATTGAGAAAGTGGAAGTGGACGATGAGATGAAAGCGAAAGCGAACGTGAAGTCGGACTGCTACGCGATGGTGTTCGGTGCGCAAGGTAAAGGCGATGAAGCCAAAGGTGTGGTGAATACCCAGGTGCCGTCCTTGGAGGAGTTTTCTAAGTTTGTGGACAGCGTGAATGCGAAGAGCAAAGAGAACGAGACGGCTACGAAGGTGCAAGTGGAGTATACCAGTTCGCATAACTACTGGTATCTAATTTTGAATGTGCTGCCTTTTGTGCTGCTGGTGCTGTTCTTTGTGTATATGAGTCGAGGTATAGGCGGTGCTGCCGGCGGTGTGTTCGGTGTTGGCAAAGCACGTGCGCAAGTGTTCGATAAGGACAAGAAAGATAAGGTTACCTTCAAGGACGTGGCGGGTCTGTACGGTGCGAAGCAGGAAGTGCAGGAGATCGTTGAGTTCTTGAAGAACCCGAAGAAATACACCGAGATAGGTGCTAAGATTCCTAAAGGCGCGTTACTCGTAGGCCCTCCGGGAACAGGTAAGACCTTGTTGGCAAAAGCGGTTGCCGGCGAAGCAGGTGTACCATTCTTCTCCATGAGCGGTTCAGACTTCGTAGAGATGTTCGTGGGTGTAGGTGCGAGTCGTGTGCGCGACCTGTTCCGTCAGGCTAAAGAGAAAGCACCGGCAATTATCTTCATCGATGAAATCGATGCCATTGGTCGTGCGCGAGGAAAGAGTGTGATGACAGGAGGTAATGACGAACGCGAGAGTACGTTGAACCAGTTGCTGACTGAGATGGACGGTTTTGGTACCAACTCGGGCGTGATCATCTTAGCGGCTACGAACCGTGCTGATGTGTTGGATGCGGCGCTGCTACGTGCCGGCCGTTTTGATCGACAGATACACGTGGAGTTACCGGACCTGCAGGAGCGTAAGGAGGTCTTTCAAGTGCATCTTCGTCCGCTGAAACTAGACGAGACGGTGGATCTGGATTTCTTAAGCAAACAGACTCCTGGTTTCTCGGGTGCCGATATCGCCAATGTATGTAACGAGGCGGCGTTGATCGCTGCGCGCGGAGGACGGAAGAAAGTGGGTAAGCAGGATTTCATGGATGCCGTGGATCGTATCGTAGGCGGTTTGGAGCGTAAGAACAAGATCATGACAGACGATGAGAAACGTTCTATCGCCTTCCATGAAGCAGGTCACGCGACCATCAGTTGGATGTTACGTTGGGCCAATCCGTTGGTGAAAGTGACGATTGTGCCACGCGGTATGGCGTTGGGTGCAGCATGGTATCTGCCGGAAGAGCGCCAACTGACCAATGAAGAGCATATCAAAGATGAGTTATGTTCGTTGTTAGGTGGTCGTGCTGCCGAGCAGTTGTTCCTGGGTCAGACGTCTACAGGTGCACTTAATGACCTGGAGCGCGCGACGAAGCAAGCGTATGCGATGGTGGCTTATTACGGCATGAGTGATAAGTTGAAGGATATCAGTTTCTATGACTCGACGGGTCGTTATGAATACGGATTCACCAAACCTTATTCGGACAAGACGGCGGAGTTGATTGACGAAGAATCCAAGAAGATTATCGCTACGCAGATGGAGCGCGCGAAACAGATCTTGACCAAGTATGCAGAAGGACATCATCAGATTGCGCAGTTACTTATCGAGCGCGAGGTGATCACGCACGAAGATGTGGAGCGTATCTTAGGTCCGCGTCCCTGGAAGAGCAGAGGAGACGAGATACTGGAGGTGAATGCTGCGATTGCTGAGGCAGAGAAGAAACCAAAGAAACGTGCTCCTCGTCGTAAGAAATCAGAAGAAAACCAAACAACAGACAATAATGAAAAAACTACTACTGTTTAGTGGTCTGCTGCTGTGTGCAGCTATGACTGTTTCGGCCCAAGAAGCGCCGGAGAAACTGCCGATCGACCCGGAGGTTCGATACGGTAAGTTAGAGAACGGATTGACGTATTATATCCGTCATAATGAGCAGCCTAAGCAACGCTGTGAGTTCCATATTGCTCAATCGGTGGGTGCTATCCTGGAAGAGGACCATCAGAACGGATTGGCGCACTTCCTGGAGCACATGGCTTTTAACGGCACGGAGCATTTCTCAGGCAAAGGTATCATCAACTATTTTGAATCGGTAGGTGTTAATTTCGGAGGAAACATCAATGCGTACACTTCGATAGATGAGACCGTTTACCGTCTGTCGGACGTGCCTACATACCGTGAAGGGATCATTGATAGTGCCCTGCTGGTGATGCGCGATTGGAGTTGCGGTCTGTCGCTGTTACCGGAAGAGATTGATGCTGAGCGCGGCGTGATCTTAGAGGAATGGCGTACCGGTCGAACGGCTCGTCGTCGTATCTGGAGTCAGATGCAACAAAAGATGTATCCGGGTACACAATATGCGAAGCGCGACGTGATCGGTGACACGGCGGTAATCAATAACTTTGCATACCAGGCTTTGCGCGACTACTACCATAAATGGTACGGTCCGGACAATCAGGCAATCATCGTAGTTGGTGATATCAATGTGGATACGATTGAGGCGAAGATCAAACGTCTTTGGGCCGATGTTCCTCGTCGTACGAACTTCGGTGAGCGCCCGATCTATACGGTTAATCATAATGACAAGCCGCTGGTAGCTATTGTGACGGATCTTGAGGCAGAAGGCAGTCGCATCACGCTGGAGTATAAGTTCGATCAGATGCCGGAGCAGTTCCAGAATACGGCGATGGAGTACACGCTGAACCTGGTTCGTTCGCTGGTATGCGACATGTTAGATAATCGCTTTACGGAGTTGGCAATGGACCCGAAGGCTTCGTTTACGGGTGCCGGTTGTTATTACGGCGAGGCAGCAAAGAAGATGGATGCTTTCTATGCGGTAATTATTCCGAAAGAGGGTCGTGAGACGGAAGCATACAACGACCTGCTGCTGCAGTTGGAGAAGATGCACCGCTATGGTTTCACCAGTGCTGAGTTGGAGCGCGTGAAGAGTGAGAAAATGAACTCGATGGAGAAATTCTACAACGAGCGCAACACCCGTCGTAATATCAACCTGGCGCAGGAGTGTATCCGTCATTTTGAAGACGGAGAGTCTATGCCGGGTGCGCAGTGGGAGTATGATTACGTCTCCGCTGTGCTGCCGTTGTTACCCTTGGAGTCGGTGAATGAAGTTGCGAAAGCGCTGATTCATCCGAATCCGACCGTGGCTATCTCCGGTCCGGAGAAAGAGGGTGTGAATATCCCATCTGAAGAGACGATCCTCGCTTCGTTGGCCGGTCAGAGTGAGTTAGCTATCGAAGCACCGGTAGAGGAAGCTTTTGACTCCGAGTTGGTAAAGAAAGCACCGAAGAAAGGTAAGATCAAATCCAATAAATACAACGAGCAGATTGAGTCCACCGAATGGATGCTGTCGAATGGCATCAAGGTGATTTTCCACCCGACGGAGTTCAAGGCGGACGAGATCCTTATGCGCGGCTTCTCGAAAGGCGGCATGAGTCAGGTGAAGACAGAGGATCTTCCCTCCGCTGAGGTGGCTACCGCTATAGTGGAGTTATCGGGTCTGGGCCGATTCAACATGACGCAGTTGCAGAAAGCTTTAGCCGGTAAGACCGTATCGGTTGAACCGAGTATCAATGCGAATACAGAGACCATCGGCGGTTCTTCTTCCGTCAAAGATCTGGAGACGATGCTGCAGTTGACTTATCTCTATTTCACTGCTCCGCGTCGTGATGAGCAAGCATATGAGGCCTTTATGGCGATGGCTAAGAACCAATTGGCTAATCGCGATAAGAACCCGAAAGTGACTTTCTCGGATTCCATTCAGATGATGAACACGAACCACTCGCCGCGTACCGTATTGATGACGCTGGAAAGTCTGGAGAAAGTGAATCTGGATAAAGCCTTAGCGGTATACAAAGCACGCTTCGCAAACCCGGCTGACTTCACTTTCATTTTTGTGGGTAACATCAACCCGGATGATCCGAAAGTACAGGAGTTGGTTTGCTTGTGGTTAGGCGGTCTGAAGACGCAGAAATGCAAGAGCGAACAAGTGATTGACCATCATATCACCGTCGCTCCGGGTCAGCAGAAGAACTATTTCAGCCGTTCGATGGAGACGACGACGGCTTCCAACCGCATCCAATATACGTCGTATGACATGCCGTATACGATGGCGAATGACCTGAACATGGAGATTATCGGTCGTATCCTAAGTACACGCTACTTGGAGTCTATCCGTGAGCGCGAAGGCGGTTCGTACGGTGTAGGTACCTATGGCTATATGAGTCCGCTGCCGACGCCGACCGCTGGTCTGTTAATGCAGTTCGACACCGATCCGAAGAAACAGGAGCGCTTGATGCAAATCATTCACGAGGAGGTACAAACGATTATTGCGAACGGTCCGTTGGCTACCGACCTGCAGAAAGAGAAAGAATCGATGCTGAAAGATTACCAGGAAGATCTGGAGAAGAACACGTTCTGGCGCAATGCGATCTATAACTACTGCATGTTCGGCACGAACGAAATGCATGACTATAAGGCTGCAGTAGAGGCCATCACTGCAGAGACCGTACAGGCGACTTTGAAGGAACTGGTGAAGGCCGGCAATGTGTACGAAGTTGTGATGTTCCCGGAATAAGCTGAGAGGATGAACATCGTTGTTGTTAATGATGATGGTTGGGGAACAGCCGGAATACGGTTGTTAGCCAAGGAGATGACCAAGTTAGGCCATGTGACTGTGATGGCTCCGGACGGTCCGCGTAGCGGATTCGGCGCAGCTATCACTGCCGCCCAACCGTTCTACCTGCGTCGTATAGAAGAGTACGACTTGAACGGAGCGGAGGTCTATACCACAAATGGAACCCCGGCGGATTGTATCAAGATCGCACGTGAGTGCTTGTTTCCGAACGAGCTGATTGACTTAGTTGTCTCCGGCATCAATCATGGTAACAATGCGTCTATCAACGCGATGTACTCCGGTACGATAGGTGCTTGTCTGGTGGCTGCCGAGAAAGGTATTCCTGCTATCGGCTGGTCTATCAATAGTCACGCTATGGATGTTGATCTGCATTGGCTGCAACCATATCTGGTGGAAGTGACGCAACATCTGCTGGAAGAGGGAATTGCTCCGCGTACATGCTTTAACATCAATGCTCCGGTGGGTGAGATAGAAGGTATCCGATGGACGCGGCAGTGTATCGGTCATTGGGCTAATGAGTTAGGTGCATTGGACGAGCCTTTACCGGAAGGTGTGATGAAAGGATGGAAGTTAGGCGGAGTGTTTGTAAATGAAGAGCCGTCGGCCGATGACACGGATATATGGGCGATGGAACATCAGTTACTCGCCATTACGCCATTAACGATTGATTGGACGCACTATGGATCGCTTTGATCGCTATTGGATAGGGATATTAGTCGGTCTGATCCTGCCAGCCGTCTTCATGGTGATTTATGTCGACGTAATGAACCTCTGGTTTGTGCTGGATATCTTTCGTTTACGCGCCAGTACAGTATTGAGTAAACTGCTGATGGTATCCGTCTTTCCAGACATGGCCCTGATCTTCCTTTTCTACACAACTGATACCTGGCGTTTGTCGAAAGGAGTGGTTATTGGGATGATGCCGTATGTGTTGGCTTCACTGGCAGTAGCGCTGTGATACGTTCGGCTGCAAGAACCGAGGCAGGTTGAGAACCTAAGATAGAAGAGAGGTGTTCGTAAGATGCGAGCATCTCTTTTTGATATGCTTCGTCGTGTAGTAGCCGGTCTAACTCACGGGTGACATTGGTGACCGTAAAATCATTAGCTAAATATTCTTTGATCACTTCTTTTTGCGAAATGATATTGACCAGCGTGAAATAAGGAATAGAGAAGAGGAGTGGTTGTGCCCATCGGATGAGTCGGATGAGAGAGGAGCCGACTAAGTGATACACTGCTACTTGCGGGCACCTGAGCAGTGCTGTCTCCAGGGTAGCCGTGCCGGAATTGACGATAGCGGCTGAGGCTGTCTGTACGGCTTCGTACGTGTTACGCGTGAGCGTCGCGCGCGTGTTTTGTAAATAAGGAGTATAAAAGCTATCCTCGATACCGGGTGCAGCACAAACCTTGATCTCGTAGTCCGGGAAGTGCTGCGCTGCTTCCAACATCTTCGGTAAACAATGCTTGATTTCGGAGGGACGAGAACCGGGGAGAAGAGTGATGGAGGATTTTCGATATTTGATATTTGATTTTTGATTAGCGATTTGCTCTGCCGTCGGATTACCGACATAGGTGCATTGGTAGCCATATCTCGCATAGAACTCCGGTTCGAAGGGGAAAATACCCAGTACCTCATCGCATAAACGCGCGATGCGGTGTACACGTCTACGTTTCCATGCCCACACTTTTGGTGGGATATAATAGACAATACGGGTAGCCGGTAGATACTTCCGGCAGAACTCTGCCATTCGCAAGTTGAAAGACGGATAATCAATAAGAATAAGCACGTCCGGTTGTTCTTTGACCAATGCTTCCCGAGTGATGCGGAAGTTCTCTTTCACTTGCCTCCAGTTTCGTATCACTGCTGCAAAACCCATGAAGGCCATGTGTCGTATGTGCTGATAGAGCGTACATCCGGCAACTGCCATTCGGCCTCCTCCGAGACCGGTAAAGACGGCCTCGGGGTCGAGTAGTCGGATTTGCTCCATCAGGTTACCGGCATGCAAGTCTCCCGATGCTTCTCCTGCTATGAGAAAGTATTTAGCCATGAACGATGGGCTTATCGTTTTCTGCCCTTGACCACATTAATTACTTGCTGTGCCAACGCATTGGCTTGGTCCATCGTGGCTGCCTCTGAATAGACGCGAATGATCGGTTCTGTATTCGACTTACGCAAATGAACCCAACCTTCTGCAAAATCGATCTTCACGCCATCGCGGTCATTGACCCTTTCGTTTTTGTATAGTTCCTTCACACGCGCCAAGATGGTATCGACATCTGTATCCGGTGTCAGATCAATGCGGTTTTTACTGATGCAGTATTCGGGTAAGGTGCGGCGCAGTTCACTCACTTTCATGTTGAGGTGTGCCAAGTGGCTCAGGAAGAGTGCAACACCTACCAAGGCATCGCGGCCGTAGTGACACTCAGGATAGATGACACCGCCGTTTCCTTCGCCGCCGATGACCGCATGCACGCGTTTCATCTCAGCTACTACGTTTACTTCACCTACAGCACTGGCACTGTATTGACCGCCAAAGGCTTTGGTGACATCGCTCAATGCCCGTGTACTGGACATATTGCTGACGGTGTTTCCCGGTGTATGACGCAAGATATAATCGGCTACACTGACGAGCGTATATTCTTCGCCGAACATCTCTCCGTTCTCGCAGATAATCGCTAAACGGTCCACATCCGGGTCGACCACAAAACCGACATCGGCCTTACCGCTCTTGAGCAAGTCACTTATCTGCGTCAGGTGTTGCGGTAGGGGTTCGGGGTTATGAGGGAAATGACCGTTCGGCGTACAGTTGAGTTCGATGATATTCTCCACACCTATGGCTTTTAGGATAGCCGGGATAGCAAGTCCGCCTACGGAGTTGACGCAATCAATCGCTACGGTGAAATGACGTTTGCGAATCGCCTCTACATCTACTAACGGCAGTTGGACTACTTGCTCTACGTGGTATGGCAGATAATCTTTGTTCGTCATATGCCCGAGTGCATCCACTTCGGCGAAGGTAAATTCTTCCGCTTCAGCTATCGCGAGCACTTCTTTCCCTTCGGCATCGTTAAGGAACTCACCTTGTTCGTTGAGTAACTTAAGTGCATTCCACTGCTTTGGGTTGTGGCTGGCTGTGAGGATGATACCCCCTGCTGCTTTCTCTCCTGTGACCGCCAACTCTGTGGTCGGTGTAGAAGCCAAACCGATGTTCACTACATCGTATCCCATTCCCATCAAGGTGCCGCACACGATTTGTTCTACCATGTGCCCACTTAGACGAGCATCTCTACCTACGACGATCGTGTTATTAGTTGGCATAGCTGCGCGGCGCTGGGTTGCGTACGCAGCCGTAAAACGTACGATATCTACGGGGTTCAATCCTTCCCCGACACGACCACCTATTGTTCCGCGAATTCCGGAGATACTTTTGACTAAACTCATATTATTGCTTTACTTTGATTTTGAGGATATACACATACGGGGTAACGGTGTTCTGCTCATCTGAGAATCCCAGTTTGCTGGGTACAATGATCTCACAGGACGACTCCGGGTACTTCATTAGACTTATTGCTTTATGCCAAGCCACACACTCGCATTCGCTGGTGTTGCCATAGTGGAACTCATAGGGGTAGGACTGATTCAGCGTGGTCCAATAGTCCAAGGTGTCCGCATTTTCAGTTAACGCAAAGCGTTTATAGCGGCAAACAATCAGGTCATTGGCAATGATCTTCTGATCGAGGGTGTCGATCTGCGTTGGACTGACCGAATCAATGAACACAGAGTCACCACGAGAGATGAGATGGAAATAGAAATTATCCACTCCCTCTACCTGGTAATACTCTTTTTCTCCCCATACATGGTCTATGGCAGGTTCCTCTTTGACGATCTGCAATCCATTACGACTGATATAATTGGCTATCAGTTTATCTTCCTGGTCACGCAGACGGGAGTAGGTGTTTCCTGCACATCCGATGGCGATAAAAGCGACACCGATAAGGTCGACAAAAATCCATTTTTTCATATTTTTACTATTTTCTATATTCATTTGTTTTTCTTCAGTGCATTGCGGCGATACTCGCTCGGAGTAACACCGTATGTGTTCTTAAAGCACTTTGCAAAATACCGACTGTCATTCATTCCCACCATATAGGTCACTTCGGTGATATTATACTTGTGCTCCTCCAGCAGTTGTGCTGCGCGTTTGATACGCATCTCTCGGATGAACTCTACCGGGCTGAGACCGGTCATACTCTTCAGTTTATTGAAGAATACCGTTCGTCCCATACCCATCTCATCCACCAGTTCTTCTACGGTAAGCGTGTTGTTATCCATTTGCTTATCCATTACATCCAATAGTTTGGCTAAGAAAGCATCGCCCGGCATAGGCTCTCCTTCTTTCTGACTCTCCAGGCGCATCAAGCGTTGACGATAACTATGCTCTAACTGCTCACGCTGCTGCAACAGGTTGGCTACCCGCACGCGCAGGAACTCGGGTTCAAAAGGTTTGGTGAGGTAGTCGTCCGCGCCGTGCTGGAAGGCTTGTAACCGACTCTCAATGGCCGTCTTGGCGGTTAATAAGATAACAGGTATAAAGTCATATTCCGGTGTGCCTTTGATGAACTGCGTCAACTCCAATCCATCCATCTTAGGCATCATAAGATCCGTCACTACCAGGTTTACAGGTTGCGAGCAGATGATCTGTTGTGCCTCTTGTCCGTCCTCTGCCGAGATAACATGGTAATCCTTATTAAGGATATTAATCAGGAAATTACGCATGTCTTGATTGTCGTCAACGACCAGCACCGTGTGCATCGAGTCTTGCTTCTGCTCCAACTGTTCGATCTTATCTTCAAAAGTCGGAGCAGTGGTCATCTGTGCGGTAGATATATCATCGGCGATGAACTCTACGTTATTATCGAAATGATCTTTTCCTGTATGCAAGAAGACCGTGAAAGTGGTGCCTTTGCCTACTTCGCTCTCTACCTCTATATGACCGTGATGCAGTTCTACCAGTTCCTTGGTCAGGTTCATCCCAATACCAGTTCCTGTCGCTCCGGTGTTATTGTTGATCTCGTTATTGCTGGAGAAACGCTCAAAGAGAACGGAGCGTTTATCGGGTGCGATACCAATACCTTCATCTTGTACTATCAAAGTTACAAAGCCCGGTTTGGAATCCACAATGACGCGAATGGCTTTGCCGGCAGGTGTGAACTTAAACGCATTGCTCAGCAGGTTCCATAGGATGGTATCCATTCGTTGGCGATCGACCCACACCGTCGAATCCTCGGCTTTCGTGATGATCTCAAAGTGGATATGTTTGTCATCGGCTTCTTTGCGGAAGTTCTCGCAGGTCTCTTGTACCAATGCGCTGAGCAGTGTCTGCTGCACCTTCAGTTTCATCTTCTGGTTCTGTACCTTGCGGAACTCCAACAGTTGGTTTACCATGCGTATCATACGCTGACTATTACTCTGCACAATCTCCAACTGACTGCGGACGCTTTGACTGATTCGCTCCGTTTGCAAGATGTTCTCTACCGGTGCGGTGATCAGGGTGAGCGGTGTACGTAACTCATGACTGATGTTTGTGAAGAACCGCAACTTGATATCCGTCACTTGTTGTTCTACTTGTACCTTACGGCGCAGTTTGTTGTAGGTGCTGATGGAGTAGAACATCAGGAAGATGATGAGTGCTCCGGCTGTTATATACAGTGCGATTGCCCACCAACTAAGCCATAACGGCCGCTTGACGACAATGACCAGTATCTGCTCATTATCCACATCTCCTCCTTCGCGATTCGTGGAACGCACATGGAAAACATAGGTACCGTATCGCAAGTTGCTGTATGTCACGCGGTGCATGTCTGTTGGACCGTTCCAGTTCTTATCCACGCCATCCAACATGTACCAGTAGTATATCTTGTCTTTTCCTATATAATCCAATGCGGCGAAGTCAATGGTGATGTTCGCACCATTCTCCATGCTCACCGTATCTCCTTCCAATTCTTGGCCTTGTGATTCGATGCGAGTGAAATGCAGAGGAGGCACTGAATTGGATCGGCGGATCAGGGAAGGATCGAAGGAACAATATCCATTGGAATAACCGAATAGGATTTTTCCGTCCGGCATACAGAGTGCTTCCGCTTCTGAGAAATACGTATTCTCTTCGCCTTCGAGAGCATCATAGTAATATAGGTTGCCGGTAGTCAGATCCAACTGTGCAATGTCACTCTCCGAGCAGAACCACAGGTTGTCTTTGTCTCCTGTGAGTGCTAAAATGATATCATGGAAGGTCTCCACGCGTTTAATCTCCGGTTCCGCTTCTTTCGGATCCAGATAGAGCAATCCGCCGCCAAAAGAACCGATCCATACTAAGTCATGGCTATAATGGACGGCGCGGATGTCATAACTCGGCAGCACCGTGGTTTCGTTGGTGCGCAAGTCAACTCTAAGAATACCTGTAGTAGTTCCGCACCAGAGGGAACTGTCCACTAACTCGATATCACGCACTTTCATTCCATTGCCGACTACTTCCGGTTCGGACCACGTCTGTTTCTCTTCGTCCCATCGAAGGATATTTACACCGCCGCCGTATGTAGCCACATATAAGGAGCCCTCTTCGTCTTCTTCGATATCGTAAATATCATTATGACTGGTCGGCACACGCTTGCCGTGATGTAACAGGCCATTACCTTTCGTGCCGAGTAATCGACCATGTTTGCCTGATAAAGCACAGTAAAATTTAGCTTTGTCCAATGGGCAAGCATAATCTCCTTCCAATAGGAAAGCGCGCACTTCACCGCAGGTTAGCAGACCGCGCATGTCGTGTAGTTCATAGGGTGCGGGATCCATGTTGATGCAGTCCACACCACCATCATACGTAGATATCCACATCTGTCCGTCATGATCGATGTAGGCCGTATGGATCATATTTGTAATGTGGCCCGCCAGTGGATTGACCAATTCATCTTTGTCGAAGTCGTAATAGCTCCAACCTCCGCCGGTGGGATTCACCCAAGTGCGCCCCTGGTTATCTTCCAAAAGGAAGAAATGTTCACGCAATCGACCTGCATAACGGTTATCCAACGAAGGCGTGAAGCGCTTCCACTCTCCGAAGCGATATCGCATAATACCGACGCTCTCGTCTGCTTGCCATATGACACCCTTTGAGTCCACTTTGGTGTTCGTTCCACCGTCCAATAACTTCGCAACCATCGCTTCCGGCAGGCTGTCGTAAGGCTGTTCGCAAGTTACTTTTCTTGTCGCATCCAGACGATAGTAATGTTCATCATAGGTAGCCCACCAGATTCGCTCTTGCTCATCTTCATAGATGCACTCTACGCGGTTGTTGACATTCGCTTTCTCGCCCTTGTTCATGGCCTTAAAGACCGTGAACGTGTACCCGTCAAAGCGGTTCAGACCATCCCATGTCCCGAACCACATAAAGCCTTGTCTGTCCTGCAGGATAGACATGACTGTATTTTGACTCATACCATCTTTGATGGAGTAGTGCTTGATGATATAATGTTCATGCGCTGCGGCCGGAACAAAACACATCAAGAGAAGGACTAGGACGGATACTATGTATTGCTTACATTTCACTGTCAATGATCTATTATTGTCAAAAACCTTTGCTGGCTACTCGCTCTAAATAACGACCGTAAGCCGTCTTCATCTCTTTACCCAAAGCAAGCAGTTGCTCCGTACTGATCCATCCATTGCGCCATGCGATCTCTTCGATACAGCTGACATAGAATCCTTGACGATTCTGAATGGTAGCAATGAAATTACCGGCATCTAACAGGCTGTCACAGTTACCGGTGTCCAACCATGCAAAACCACGACTGAACAGTTTGACCTTCAGCGTACCTTCGGCCAGATATAACTTATTCAGGTCTGTGATCTCATATTCTCCTCGTGCACTGGGGTGCAGGTTAGCCGCTTTCTTACATACGGTGCTATCGTAGAAATAGAGTCCTGGTACTGCGTAGTTGCTCTTCGGGTTAGCCGGTTTCTCCTCGAGACTCAGCACTTTCCCGTTCTCATCAAACTCCACTACACCGTACGCACGCGGGTCCGCTACTTCGTAACCGAAGACGCAGGCACCGCCGTTCTCTACACTCGCCAGCGCATCTTTCAGCATAGCACTGAAATGCTGACCGTAGAACATGTTGTCGCCTAAGATAAGACAACCCGGTTCGCCATTCAAGAACTCCCGGCCCAGCACAAACGCTTGTGCAAGACCATTCGGAACAAGTTGTACTTTATAACTCAGTTTCATGCCGATGCGACTGCCGTCTCCTAATAATTCTTCGAACATGGGTAGGTCACGCGGCGTGCTAATCACCAGCACTTCTCGAATGCCTGCTAACATGAGCGTGCTTAGAGGATAATAGATCATGGGTTTGTCATAGACCGGCATGATTTGTTTGCTGATTGCT
This sequence comes from Paludibacteraceae bacterium, assembly GCA_017541805.1. Lineage (GTDB taxonomy): Bacteria > Bacteroidota > Bacteroidia > Bacteroidales > Paludibacteraceae > Colicola. The sequence goes on along the minus strand of JAFXYK010000001.1, from coordinate 30,181 downwards.
TTGCTGAGGGGATACAACCTGGTTGCACTGCCTCCGGCTAAAATGATTCCTTTCATAAAACAAAAACCTTTGCGACTGCAAAGGTACTATAAAATTTCCACATACGCAAGACTTAATGTCAAAAAATACACATTAATGTGGATTTTTCGTTAGATGAGTGCCAAAATTGTCACCAATAGCGTTGAGAACATGAGAATCGGCATTTGCCGGTCCAGTTTTTGAGTATGACTCCAGATGTACCAAAGATGCCATCCCCAAACAGGTACGATGCAGAGTGTCCAAAGGTGCCCCCATGCGCTAAAAATCACCAGACAAGCCATCAGTAATGTAGTATGATAGATGCGGGCGCCGGTAGGACCTAATATAGAAGCAAACGTATGTTTGCCGTGCGCTCGGTCGTTGAGCATGTCACGGATATTATTCAGGTTGAGTACTCCTACGCAGGGCATACCGATGGCCACACCGCAGTTTATAACCTCTGCAGTCATGGCCTGTGTCTGAAGGTAAAAAGCACCTAAGGAACTCAGCAAACCGAAGAAAAGGAACACACCTAAGTCACCTAGTCCCATGTATCCGTAACTGTGCTTACCTAGGGTGTATGTCACCGCACCGATGAGTGCAAGCAATCCCAAACCGAGGAAGATAGCGCTTTGGAGGCAGAATAGCGAACCGAAACTTACCCATATGAGCGCTGTGCCCAATAGTACCGACAGGCCGGCAAAGAGCCAAATCATCGTGATGATCTCTTGTTGAGTGATTCGTCCGCTTTGCAGTCCGTATGCTTCACGTCCCTGCTGATTCGAATCCGTCCCCTTGAGTGCATCCCCTAATTCATTGGCTAAGTTACTTACTATCTGCAGGCTTAAGGTTGTTCCGATTGCCAAACCGAAAACATCCCATTGCAACCAACCGGCTAAGCCTGTACCTAAGATGATACCCGATACGGACAAGGGGAGAGTCCTTACTCGTAATGACTGAATATACGCGTTCATCTTACAGTTTCCTTTCTTTACCGCTCTTGAGCAATGTCTTCAACGCCGGTGCCGGTCGTCCTTCAGGAGTGAAGGCACCCATATCGTAACCTCCCCATCCTAAGGGGATATATTCTTGCGGACGCCAACCGCCGTATACTTCCGGCTCCCAATAGAAAATGCCTGCACAGCCGTCGATACGTTCCATACGTTGCACGAAATCCGTCATCACACTGTCTGATAATGTGGATACCTGCTCATACAACGCTCCTGTTCCGTAGTTCATCATACCTACTTCGCAGATCATGACCGGAGTATGGAATTCATCAATCAATTGCTTCACATTCTTTTCCGCCAACTCGTTCATCTCCTGCCAACATTTCCCGCTCCATGCGGCCATCATCGGATAGTGACTCAATCCGATCATATCCCATTTACCTCCGTGTGCCCGCATCTGACGCCAAAACCAATCGCGATATTCATAGGCATTATCTACATGTACGATCACGTTGATGTCATCAAAAGCCTCTTTGGCTGCTTTATACCCCATAGCGGTCAGACCGGCATATCGGGTCCATTCTTCATCCGAGCCTGTGGTACCATCGGCATTCGGAGATAACTTACCGATAGGCCACAGCATGCCATTGGGGGTTTCATTCCCGATCTGTACCCATTCTGGCTTAATACCTTCTTCTTTCAATGCATACAGCACGAATAGCGTGTATTCCTGTACGGCTTCCAGCATCAGGTCGTAGTCATAACTCTGCCAGTAGGCAGGAGTGGTCTGACTATGTGGGTCGGCGAAGAAGTCCGAGTAATGGATATCCACCATGATGCGTTGACCTCGCTTGGCGGCGCGTTTGGCTAAAGCTAACATATCCGGTAGGTTACTCCAACCCGTTGCATGGTTCACCCACACCCGTAGTCGAACTGCATTCATCCCTTGTTCTCGCAACAAGTCCATGCAGTCTCTCGATGCTCCGTCTTCATCATAAAACGCGACCCCGTCGTGTTCCATCTCACTCAACCAACTGATGTCGCAACCCCGTGCCCAAGAACCACGCGGACTGTCGGTCTTATGATAACATGCGGTCAATAGCACCGATGCCAATCCGATAACCCAAAGCCGAAAACGCATAACCTTCGATTTTTATTTGAATCCAAAAACAAAATAGACCGCACCGATAAGTAATACGCACGCTACGATATGATTCCATCGCAACTGCATGTGAAAAGCGATTGCAGAGAATATGACAAATACCATCAGTGTAATCACCTCTTGAATGATCTTCAACTGCATCAGGTTAAACGGTCCGCCATTGCCATCGAACCCAATACGGTTCGCCGGCACTTGCAGACAGTACTCAAAGAAAGCGATGCCCCATGAGAGTAAGATCACAAAGATGAGCGGAGTAGCACTTGTGAAAAATCCGGTGCTTTGCAGTTTTAAGTGCCCATACCATGCAAATGTCATAAAGACATTCGATGCGATCAATAATAAAATAGTATAAAATGCTGTCATTCTTTTAACAGTTTATTTTCAATGTTGAATTTTCGGTGGAAGATAGTCCTCTTTGATGTTGCTCATTGCGGCGAACATCGAGTCCATCGATTCTGGACTCATGGCTTTGATCTGCGCCAGCAGCCCTTTCACTCGCTCTCGCGAACTGACATGTTCAAAGGGACATGTCTTCGTTTGTTTCTGATATCCCCTTTCTGCCGCATAGGCAATTAGTTCTGCTTCATCAACCAGGCACAGCGGCCGAATAACCTGCAATGGCATTTTCTCCATTTGCAGTTTAGGCGGCATGGTCGCCAATGCACCTTGGAAAATCAAGTTCATGAGCATGGTCTCAATCAAGTCATCGCGATGGTGACCTAACGCTATCTTGTTGCACCCCAGTTCTTGCGCTACATTGAACATCGTCTTCCGTCTATACCAGGAGCATAAGAAACACGGGTTACTGTCTCTCAACCGCTCTTGTCTTTCGCCGGTGTAGTCGGCATTGTCTATCTCCACATCGCGCACTACTAGAGGCACTTTTGCTTCTGCGCAGAATTGCTCTAAGTAACTCAAGTCTGTTTGATAATCCCGTTCTTTCACCCGTACATGCAAGGCCGTCACTCGAAACCGAGGTTTGTATATCTGGGCACGACGACCCATCAGTTCGACTAAAGCCAGACTGTCTTTCCCTCCGCTCAGACCAATCAGGATGTGATCTCCGTCTTCGATCAACTGATAGTCCGCGCACGCTTTGTGAAACGTATGTAGAAGATGTTCGGAACCCATTCTGTATGCTATCTCAACCTCAGGAAGCCGATGCCAAAACGCTCTACCGCAGCGCGCTCCAATTCTTCCCGTACGGAAGGGTCTGCAATCGAGATCAACGCTTTGGCGCGGTCTGCCAGAGGAAGATTACGCAGATAAACGATACCGTGCTCCGTAGCGATATACTGAGCTTGGAACCGCGTGGTCACAACACCTGCTCCTGGTGCTAAACGGGCGACAATCTTTGATTGTCCCTTGTTCGTCATACTCGGTAAAGCAATGAAACACTTGCCGCCTTCTGACAATGCACCGCCGTACATGAAGTCATGTTGACCTCCTACGCCGGAGATAACCGTCTCACCAATCGAGTCGGCGCATATCTGGCCCGTCAAGTCCACTTCAACAGCAGAGTTAATGGCCATCACTTTAGGGTTCTGGCGAATGATCTGCGGGTCATTGGTCCATGCTACGTCGCGGAATACAAAATCGGGGTTGCCGTCAATGAATTCGTAGAACTGTTTGGAACCCAAAGCCAGACTTCCTACGGACTTGCCGGGCAACACTTTCTTTAGGCTGTTGTCAATCACACCGCTCTCGAGGAGAGGAAGCACACCATCAGTGATGGCTTCGGTATGCAAGCCCAGATGTTGATGGTTACGCAGGGCGTTAATGACCGCATTCGGTATACCGCCTACACCTATTTGAATCGTCGCGCCGTCGGGGATCTCAGAAGCTACATAGTTACCTATCTTCGTCTCAATCTCATTGGGCACCGGTGTCGGCACCTCTACCAAAGGAACGTCACCGCGACACATGGCAGTGATTTTACTCACGTGAATGACAGGATCGCCAAACGTGCGAGGCATGTATTTATTAACCTGTGCAATGATCACTTTAGAGCACTCCGAGGCAGAGAAAGCGATGTCAGCCGAGATACCGAACGAGCAATAACCCTCTTCGTCCGGTTCGCTCACGTTTAAAAACGTGACATCCACAGGTATCTGTCCGCTGCGGAACAGGAACGGCACCTCACCGAGGAAAGCGGGTATCGTATCAGCTACTCCTTCGCGCATAGCACGGCGTAAGGTGTTCGGCACAAAAATAGACAACGCGCGGAAAGAATCAATCAGTTCCCGCTTCGCATACGGCGCATCTTCCGGTAACACGCCAAAACCGGAGATTAACTTCACATCTCTCAGTTCCGGTGCGCGGTCCGTCAAGGCTTGTAACAGCACCGTCGGGATACTCGTGCTTCCTTGGATGACGATCGTGTCTCCCGACTTAACCAAACTAACCGCTTCAGCGGGACTCACATACTTCATACGCATCTTTGGGTTCATAGGGGTCGTATTGGCTGAAATCTTCATTGAACTTACGCAAGCGCTCCTCTAACAACGCATATTGGTCTTCGCGAATTGTAGAGGCACAACCGCGCATACCTTCGCGTTTGGCACCAGTGCTCTCCAATGAGATAGCTGAGACACCGTAATAGATTAATTTGTTGACTAACTTCTTTCCCGACCAGTCTTTGTAACCGAAGGTAAAGAAGAAGCCGTCACCTACTTCCCGACCGTCTGCATCTTGGTCATAGACAATATGGAAACCGTTGCGTAACATGATCTCTTTGATCTTATGTGCACGGTTCGCATACTCTCGTGTGTTGTCTACGAACCGCAGTTTGCCTTCGCAGGCGGCTTGCAGCATCGCGGCCATTCCATACTGAACGGAATGGCATACACCGCTTGAGAGTGCATACAGGAAACCATACGAGAAACTGTGCAACAACTCGCCGTTGTTGTGTAGACGCTCGCTCAAAGCCGGGTAAACACGCTTCGCCAATACCGGGTCTATGGCCACAAAAGCTGCACGCTGACCGGCGTAGCTGAAGATCTTCGAGCAGGATATCAACTGTACGCAGTTATGGGTGTAATGACCAACCGAAGGTTGGTATGGTTCCGAATAAGGATGACCGCGGTCCGGATCCCGGAAGTCCATATTCAGGTATGCTAAGTCCTCCAATACGATGGCATCATACTGTGTGGCCAGTTCACCGATTGTCTTCAACTCATCATCTGTCAGACAGGCCCATGTCGGGTTGTTAGGGTTGCTGAATAAGATACCTGCGATACGACCGCTCTGCAGATGACGTTCCAACTCATCATGTAACTTCTCACCTCGGAAATCAGCGATGTCGAACGCATCAATGCGACTGCCGATAACGGCGCATTGCATCTTCTGTACGGGGAAACAGGGGTCTAAGAAAAGGATTGTATCTTTCTCCGGCTGTAATTGAATAACCATCGAGTTCAACGCAAAAGCAGCTTGCATCGATCCTACCGTAGGTAAGATACACTCCGGCGGGCGGGGCAGGTTGATGAAAGCACGCACGAACTCTGAACCCCATTTCTTCACTTCCGGAATACCTAAGATGTTCGGATAGTGCGCCGCACAACCGTTCAGCAACGCCTGATGCTCAGCTTCAATACCGATCTTAGACGCCGGCAGACCCGGTTCGCCCAAGGCCATGTTTACGTACTCCACGCCCGTCGCTTGTTCGATATTTCGCACTACACCGGCTAACTGGCGGATACTCGCGTTGCCTAACTCGTCAAAATTGCGTAACCCGAACTGACGACAGATCGAGTCTACGATGTGTTTATCTAATGGAAAATGCATATCCGGCCTCCACAGCTGCTAAGTTCGAATTAACTATTTGCTCTCCCTTCCGGGCAAAGACACGTGCCACTCCGGCTACCATCTTATCATGGTCAATGCCTAACATGGGGATGGCGGCACCTAACAGCACCATGTTCGCTGCCTGTGCCGGCGCACCGGCTTCTTTAGCCAAACTCTCTACATCCAACAAGACATGGTTCTTATGTGCTTTGATGCGTGCCAAGACCTCTTCTAATTCCGGATAATTAGGGATGTTCAGGAACGGGATACACGAGCTGACAATCCAACCGTCCGGCTTCAGGTATTCTGTGTATCGCAAAGCCTCCATGGGCTCCAGACTGATGATCAGGTCCGCACCGCCTTTGGCAATCAGGTCACTCATGATCGGTTCGGAAGACAATCGTAAGTTGGACTGTACGTCTCCGCCGCGTTGCGACATTCCATGTACTTCGGCTTGCTTCAGATACAGTCCTTCTTGCAATGCTGCTTCGCCAATAACTGTGGCAATGGAGAGGATACCTTGACCTCCGACACCTGCCAAAATAATATCTTTTTTCATTTCTTTGCGGCTTTTAAATGACGTTTTAATGTTTGAATGCACTCTCTTCGTGCAATGACAACCGAAGTGCCCGGATAATCAATCTCTTCGCGCAGCACCTGCTTGATCTCTTCCATGTTTTTCGGCAGCGGAACGACAACGCGTACATGCTCTTGCGGAACACCTACACCGTAGCATATCTGCTCTAAACGACCTGTTCCAGCACTGTCTTGACCGCCGGTCATACCCGTTGTCAGGTTGTCGCTGATCAATACCACTACATTCGCGTTCGCATTCACGCAGTCCAACAGACCGGTCATACCCGAGTGCGTGAACGTGCTGTCACCAATGACGGCTATCGCAGGATGTTGTCCGGCGTCGGCAGCACCTTTGGCCATCGTCACCGAAGCACCCATCTCTACGCACGCATGAATCGCATGGAAAGGAGATAAAGCACCTAATGTGTAACAACCGATATCACCGAAGATGCGCGGATTCGGGTACTCTCGCGCTACTTCATTCAGTGCGGCGTACATGTCGCGGTGACCACAACCCTGACACAGTGCAGGTGGACGACCTACCACAATTGTTTCTTTTTCTTTCGTCGGCAGGGCGTTCAGACCCAAGGCCGGACGGAGACAATCGGGACTTAATTCTCCCATGCGCGGTAATGTGCCTGTCAGGCGACCATGGATGGCGATGTCCGAAGGAATCATTCCGCGTAGCATCTCTTCTACTACCGGTTGACCTTCTTCAATCACTAGAATCTCTTTGGCGCCGTCGGCTACCATCTTATCAATCAGTGCTTTCGGCAACGGATATTGGGTGATTTTCAGGATGGAGCAACCCATCGATGCATCGTAGTTCTCCATCAGGTAGTTATACCCGATACCGGTCGTCACAATTGCTTTCTCCGGCTTTGTCCCACGTACATAACGGTTATAGCCTGCGCGGTCACTCTCTTCGAGGAACGATGACTGAGCGGCTACCAACTCCGCATAGTTGCGTTTGGCAAAAGCAGGCAGTAAGATAAAATGGTTCACGTCTGCCGGCGTCGACATCGTGTTCTGCGGCTGCGACTTGTCGGTCGTCTCTACTACCGCTCTACTGTGTGCCATACGTGTCGTCACGCGCAGTAGGATAGGGGTCTTCAGACGCTCACTCAATGCAAATCCGTATTGCATCATGTCATAAGCCTCCTGTTGGTTGCTCGGTTCCAAGCAAGGAATCATAGCGAACTTGGCATAGAAACGACTGTCCTGCTCGTTCTGACTCGAGTGCATCGACGGATCGTCAGCAGCTACTACGATCAGACCTCCGTTGACTCCTGTGATAGCGGCATTCATAAATGCATCCGCACACACGTTCATACCTACGTGTTTCATACATACCAACGCACGCTTACCCATGTATGACATACCTAATGCTGCCTCCATAGCAGTCTTCTCATTGGTCGCCCAACGGCAACTGATAGCGGATGGATCTCCCGTAGCCTTGACGAACCCTTGGATATACTCCGTGATTTCTGTCGAAGGGGTTCCGGGATAAGCATAGACACCACTCAATCCGGCATCTATCGCTCCTTGGGCAATAGCCTCATCTCCTAAAAGTAAATGTTTCATGATATCGAAAAGTTAATAATTTTTACGAATCTGTTGTACCAATGCATCGCTGATGTTATTCCCGATCTGCCGGCATACGTCCTGACTCCAACGTTGCGCCATCGCAATGCGTTCCGCTTGATTAGTTGCTCCTTGCAACATCGCGTAGATATAGCCGGCATTGAAATTATCACCGGCACCTACCGTGCTCACGGTCTCAATTTTCTCTACCGGATAGGTCTCGCAACCCGCCGGCGTATATACCCGTATTAAGCGAGCGCCATCCGTTAAGATGAACGTGTCGCAATACGGCTTTACCTTCGCATAAATCGCGTCTTCATCACTCAACCCGTACAAATATTCAAAATCTTCTTTCGAACCGCGCACGAGATTGGCCAACCCCATATTCTCTTCAATATTCCCGATCACATCCGGGATGTCCGGGATGTGACTTTTCCTGAAATTGATATCGTAATACAACCACGCACCTGCTTGTTTTGCTTCGCGCAGGAGCTTACCTACTGTCGGACGGATCACAGGATTAATCGCAAAGAACGAACCGAACAGCACCACATCATTCGACTGTATCTTTGGTAAACGCTCATCCAATAAAGCCGTCGCGTGGTCTTTGTAGAATGTGTATTGCGCATCGTTGTGTTCGTTCAGAAAAGCCAACGTGATATGCGATTTAGTCCCTGCGTGCCGGCATACAAACTCATCCGACACACCGTTCTCTTTCAAGAACCCACAGATCATATCGCCTACATGATCACTACCGGTCTCCGTCACAATGGCACAAGGAACGCCGGCACGACCCAACGAGACTATGCTGTTGAAGGTCGATCCTCCGGGAACGGCTTTCTGCGGTTGGTTGTTCTTAAATAAGATATCCAGCACCGTCTCGCCAATCCCGATAACACGTTTTGTCGAAGGTGATATTTCCATAACGCCTGCAAATTTACTGCTTTTTTTTGATATATGCAAGCGCGCGCGATAGATTTGGTCTCTTTTTTGAGAAATTAACAAAAAAAACGTTGAATTTATTTGCATATTCCAAATATTTGTTGTAATTTTGCAGCGCAAAATAGTGTAGAAACAACAATCACATGTGATAAATACGCAATATTATGGCAAAAAAAGTAGTTAAAGAAGAAGCTGCAGCAAAGGTCGCTCCTGCTGCAGCAAAGGCTCCGAAAGCCGCTAAACCGAAAGCAGCGAAAGCTCCGAAGGCCGCTAAGCCAAAGGCTGAGCCGAAACCCAAAGCAGAGCCGAAACCGAAGATGGCACCTCAACCGAAAGCCGCTCCTGCTCCGCAGTTGACCAAAGAAGAGGTTCAAACCGCTGTTTATACGGCTGTCAAAGCTGCAATCCTAGAGATTAAGGCTGCCGAACCGGCGCCGGAGATTAAAGTGGAAATGCCGCAGGTTCCGAAGCAGGAACCGAAGAAAATCAAAAAGACCGGCGACGAGCGCTTGATGACTTTCTTCGCCTATTTCTACCTAGTAATTGGCCTAATCGCTGCCGTAGCATGCATCGCAGGTGGTGTGATACTGGAGGCTAGCGAAGACTCATTCATGGCGCAGTACGTCGATGGACCGGATATGGGTGCTACTCTTATTGGAACCGGTATCTGTATCGTTGTCTCCACTTTGGTACAGTATGCGGTTATCAAACTGTACGTCAATATTTCGCATCGTTTGACGAGTTTGGATGAAAAGTAAAACCAACAAAACAATTTTTATGCATATGAAAAAAAGTTTATTACTTGGCCTCATCGCTTCTGTAGTGATGTTGGCATCGTGCGGCAAACTGAACAAACCTGAGCAAATTACCGTTAACCCCGGTACATTGGAGCTCAAGGGCGGTAAAGTAGCTGCAGACATCACGGGTACTTTCCCTGCAAAGAAATTCGCGAAGAAGGGTGTGCTCGTTGTTACTCCGGTATTGAAGTATAACGGTCAAGAGGCACTTGGTGAGCCTGTCACCTACGTAGGTGAGAAAGCAAAAGAGAATGGTAAGACCGTTAGTTACAAGAACGGTGGTACTTATTCGCAGCACTTCGAGGTAACTTATGTACCTGAGATGAAAGAGTCGGAACTCTATCTGCGTTTTGATGCACGTATCGGAAAGAAAGTGATTAACATCCCGGATGTAAAAATCGCAGACGGTGTGATCACTACGCCGGAATTGGCAAAAGTAGGCAAGGATGCTACGGCTACCACGCCGGATAAGTTCCAACGTGTTATCCAAGAGCTCACAGAGGCTGACATCAAGTTCCTTATCCAACAAGCTAACGTGCGTTCGTCAGAGACGAAGAGCGACGACGTAAAGGCCCTGCAGGCTGCTATCAAGGATGCACAAAAAGCAGAGCGCAAAGAGATCAATAAGATCGAGGTTGCCGGCTATGCTTCTCCGGATGGTGCTCAAGCGCTGAACGAGAAACTGGCGCAGAACCGTCAGAAAGCTGCGGCGAACTTCCTTAAGAATGACCTGCGTAAGAACAAAGTGAAAAAAGACATTGAGTCGAATATTACCGCAGAAGACTGGGCTGGATTCCAAGCTGCTATGGAGAACAGCAATATGCAGGATAAAGAACTTGTACTGCGTGTCCTCTCTATGTATAGTGATCCCGAAGAGCGCGAGGCACAAATCAAGAACCTCAGCTCGGTTTATGGTACCATTAAGGATGAGATTCTGCCGGCACTCCGTCGCAGCCGCCTGATCCTCACTACCGACATCATCGGTAAGTCTGACGACGAGATCCGTGAGATCGTGAAGAACGACCCGGCTCAACTCAACGTAGAGGAGTTACTCTATGCAGCTACGCTCACCAATGACAAAGAGGAGAAAATGGCCATATATGCGAAGGCTGCCAATCTCTATGGCGACTATCGCGCATGGAACAGCATGGGTCAGATCTACTTCGCTGACGGTAATATTGCTGAGGCTCGCCGTTGCTTCGGTAAAGCCCTCACGATCAAAGCCAACGATCCGGACGTGAACTTCAACGCCGGCTTGGCTGCTATGGCTGACAACGATCTGCAACAGGCAGAGGAGTACCTCGGTAAAGCTGCCGGAACGACCGGTGACCTCGACGCAGCACTTGGTCTGCTCTACACCAAGAAAGGTGACTATGCAGCAGCTAAGAAAGCATACGGCAGCAAGGCATCGAACAATGCAGCTACCCAGCAGATCCTCAACGAGGAGTATGACGCAGCTGCGAAGACCCTCGATGCTGTTAAGGAACCGAATGCTACTACTGCTTACCTCAAGGCTGTCGTAGGTGCACGTACCAATGACCGTAATGCTGTGATCGCTAACCTGAAGTCCGCTATTGCACAGGACGCTTCCTTCAAGACGCGTGCTGCTGGCGACATCGAGTTCGCTAAGTTCGCTGAGGACGCTGACTTCCAAGCAATCGTTAAGTAATGTCGGTATTATTTCCGAAAGTGAAGGAACCCCGTAAATGGGACTATCGTCCTATTTACTATGATCCCGAGAAAGAGGCGCGCAAGGAGAAACAACTTGCGCGTCTCCATCGCGGAACTTTCCGCGAAGAGCATGAGAAGAATATGACCACACTGCGTAAGAAACAGCAGTCGCGTCTGATCTTCCTTGTGGCGCTGCTCACCTTGCTCATCTTTACTTTTTATGTATTACTGTAGGACGGCTTAGGTCGCCCTATATATAATATAATAAGGTGTGGACGTCATACATTTATTACCGGATAGCGTAGCTAATCAGATCGCAGCAGGAGAGGTGATCCAACGCCCTGCTTCGTGTCTGAAAGAACTCGTAGAGAACAGCCTCGACGCCGGCGCAACGCGTGTGCAGGTCATCGTACGCGATGCGGGTCGCACGCTTCTGCAGGTGATAGATGATGGCGTAGGTATGAGTGAGATGGATGCTCGCCTGGCGTTCGAGCGGCATGCTACCAGTAAGATACGCGAAGCGCAGGATCTCTTCTCCCTTCGCACCATGGGTTTCCGCGGAGAAGCGTTAGCTTCTATATGTGCAGTAGCACAAGTGGAGATGACCACACGCCGGGCACAGGATGAGACCGGAACACTCATCGAGATACACGGATCCGATGTCGTTCGGCAAGAACCTTGCAGTTGTCCCGTCGGAACGAATATCAAAGTAAAAAACCTATTCTTCAACGTACCTGTTCGGCGTAAATTTCTCAAAACCGACCAGACCGAACTGCGAAACCTGCTCACCGAGTTTTATCATATCGTGCTCGTCTATCCGAAGGTAAGTTTTACCTTTGTCCATAATGACGAGATACTTATGGAACTGCCTGCGGGCACGGAGAAACAACGCATCGAAGCGGTGTTTGGTAACCCTAAACGGAATGTTTATACCTCTGCTTTTGTGGAGGTGCATACGGAGACGGAGATGGTTGCTATCAGAGGGTTTGTAGTCAAACCGGAGAACGCCACACGTAAGTCCGAACAGTATTTCTTCGTGAACGGACGCTATATGCGCCATCCGTATTTCCAGAAAGCGGTGCTCACTGCCTATTCCGGCATGTTGCCCAATGACTATCAGCCTTCTTTCTTTATCTATTTTGACATCAATCCCGAGGCGATAGATGTCAATATCCATCCTACCAAAACGGAGATCAAGTTCGCCGACGAACAAACGATCTTCCAGATCCTCATGGCTTCCGTGCGGGAAGCGCTAGGAAAATTCACCCTCTCGCCTACCATCGATTTTGATACGCGAGGTAGCCTCGACATCCCTTTGCTAACTCATGAACCGGTGTTACAACCGGAGATCAAGATAGATCCGACTTACAACCCCTTCCATAAACGCGGAGCGGTTGTCTATCCCGACAAACCAATCAAACAGTGGGACACCCTCTATGAGGACCTGCGGACTGAACGGCCGAAGGCCGAACCACACCGCGATCCGCTACAGGACATCTTATCCGCTGATGATGCAGAGAACTGTCCCATATGGCCGTATGGAGGACGTTATATCTTTGTTGCTTCGGAACGCGGACTGGTGCTCGTTAACCAACATAGAGCGCACATGACCGTTCTCTATGCACAGTTCCTCGACCAACTGACGCATACACACGGTGCTATGCAGCAACTGCTCTTTCCCGAAGTGCTCTCCCTTACGCCGGATGAGATGGTGCTCGTCAAGCAAATGACACAGGATCTCAAGGCGATAGGTTTTGATCTCGAGCAACTCAGTCCCGATAGTTATTCGATACAAGGAGTGCCGGCGCAGATAGCCAACCAGAATCCCATACCTGTCCTGCAGCATATCATCCTGCAAGTGCAGGAACGCGGCGCGAATACCCAAGTTGAATGGCGTGAACAAATAGCTAAAGCATTGGCGGAAAACGGAGCTATTCCATACGGCAAGACACTGACCGAAACAGAGATGCGGGACTTGCTTGCCCGACTGGTCGTACTGCCCCAATTCCGCTATACACCGGACGGAAAAAAGATCTTTGATCTTTGGTCCGACGATGAGATCAGTAAGCGGTTCTAATCCAACCGCCCCAAAATAAGACTTAACGAAAAAAATAATAGTATGAAAAAGACAATTTTCCTTTTGACAGCGGTGTTGTTCGTGGCTTGCGCCAAGACGCCGGAGTGTAGACAACTGACCATCCTGCACACCAATGACACCCATTCACAGATCTTACCGGAAGATGAGAAGAATATCGGCGGATATGCCCGCCGTATAGGTGTGATTAACCAAGAGCGTGAAGCGGATCCGAACCTGCTCTTGTTGGATGCAGGTGACTTTAGCCAAGGTACGCCGTACTTCAATTTCTTCCACGGACGCATCGAAGTGGCAGCTATGAACTGGATGAAATACGATGCAGCTACGCTCGGAAACCATGAGTTCGATAACGGTCTCGACACCTTGGCTGCTATCCTGCGCGAAGCGCAGTTCCCTATCATCTGTGCTAACTATGACTGCACCGGTACGCCATTGGAGGATATCGTCAAACCTTACATCATCCTCGAGCGCAATGATATCAAGATAGGTATCTTCGGTATGGGTTGCTATCCCTATTCGGTCATTGATGACGATAACTTCCGTCCAATCAAGTACCTCGAACCCTATGCGGTAGCACAACGAATGGCCGATACACTCCGGGCACAAGGATGCGAAGTGGTTATCTGTCTCAGCCATCAGGGGACGAACCCACATGACGGTGATGAACCCTGTGATAAAGAAATGGTCGCTAAGACCCGCGGAATTGACCTCGTGATAGGTGGACATACGCATGAATTAGTCACCGATCTCAGCGTTCAAAACCTCGATGGGAAAGAGGTGCCTTTGCGCCAAATGAAGAAGTATGGCTCCTATTTAGGCAAAGTAATGCTATGTTTAGGTGACAAAAACGAAAAATAAAACGAAAAAATTTGCGTAATTGAGAAAAAAGCAGTAACTTTGCGCACTTTTTCCAATATAGGGGAAAAAGAAACGGAACGAAAATTAATAAAACACACATAAATATTAACTTTTAAAAATTAGTATTATGGCAGAAATTGATGCAAAAGTAAAAGCTATCATTGCTGATAAACTCGGTGTTGAGGAATCGCAAGTAGTTAACGAGGCTAACTTCCAGACCGATCTTGGTGCTGACTCGTTGGATACCGTAGAGATGATTATGGAGTTTGAGAAGGAGTTCGGCATCCAAATCCCGGATGAGGATACCCAGAAGATTGCTACCGTAGGCGATGCAATCGCTTATGTGGAGGAGAAACTCGGAAAGTAATATTCTTTTCACATGAGTAAGCGAGTTTACGGTTTTTCTGTAAGCTCGCCTGCTTTTTATAGTAAGACGAATAGAAATGCAGTTAAAACGCGTAGTTGTAACGGGGCTTGGAGCACTTACCCCGCTAGGTAAATCTGCGGCGGAGACATGGACGTCAATGATCAATGGCGTGAGCGGTATAGCACCGATCACTTCCTTTGATACGACCTTGTTTAAGACGCATTTTGCCGGCGAAGTGAAGGATTTCGATCCCACGAGTGTGATTGATCGCAAAGAGGTGCGTCATATGGACCGCTTCTCGCAGTTCTCTGTCTGTGTGGCCGATGAAGCATTGCGCGATAGCGGGCTTGACTTAGACAAAGAGGACCGCAGTCGTGTCGGTGTCATCTGGGGCAGCGGAATGGGAGGCCTGCAGTCTTCCGAGGAAGATATCATGGCCTTTGAGAAAGAGAACCGTGTGCCGCGTTTTAACCCCTTCATGATTCCCAAAGCAATCCCCAGCATCGCGGCCGGACATATATCAATCCGCTATGGACTGGGAGGACTCAGCTTCTCCGTATCTACCGCCTGCTCTTCTTCCTCTCACGCTGTAGCGTCCGCTTTTGACCAACTGCGTTTGGGACATGCAGACGTGCTGCTCACCGGCGGTGCTGATGCTGATGTGACTTATACCGGCATTGGCGGATTCAACGCCATGCGTGCACTCTCTACGCGCAATGACTCGCCTGAGACAGCCAGCAGGCCCTTCTCTAAGTCCCGCGACGGATTCGTTTTGGGCGAAGGAGCTGCTTGTCTTATCCTCGAGGAGTATGAACATGCCAAAGCGCGCGGAGCGAAGATTTACGCAGAGATGGTCGGTGTAGGAATGACCTCTGATGCATACCATATGACAGCGCCGGAACCGGACGGAAAAGGTGCTGAACGTGTGATGAGGCTGGCCATCGAGGATGCGGGATTGCAACCCTCCGACATTGATTATATCAATACGCACGGTACGTCCACACCGATGGGCGACATTACGGAACTCAAAGCGATTGAACGCGTGTTCGGAGAGCATATCTATTCCATGAACCTCGATTCGACGAAGTCCATGACCGGACATATGATCGGTGCTACCGGAGCCGTCGAAGCACTCGCATGTGTCATGGCGCTCAAAGAAGGTATCATCCCCCCGACGATCAATCATGACCCGGAGGATGAGGATGAGAACATCGACTATCGCATCAACTTCACGTTCGATAAAGCACAGAAACGGAATATCCGTTATGCACTCAGTAACACCTTCGGATTCGGAGGACACAACGCGTGCTTGATCTTTAAGAAATGGGAAGAGTGACCCATAATCTCACTCGTATTAGTCACATAAATTTATTTAAGGTATTATGATTACAAAAATTGGCGAGAATGCAGGCCTCATCTGGGGTGCTCTGCAGAACGGTGCTCAAGGTCTGAAAGCACTGAAGAAAGCTACTAAGCTGAAAAACGAAGAGCTTTATCTGGCTCTTGGTTGGTTGGCTCGCGAAGGCAAAGTAACCTTTACCGAGGCTGAGGCTGACACCATCATTGCATTGGCATAATATGGTTATTGCTATCGTTGGCGCCTCTGGCGCCGTCGGACAGGAGTTGCTGGCTGTTCTCGAACAGCGGCAATTCCCCGTTTCCGAACTAAGACTATTCGGTTCGGAACGGAGTGCCGGAACAAAGTACACATTCTGCGGCAAAGAGTACACCGTACAACTGCTGCAACATGACGACGCTTTCAAGGGCGTCGATATTGCTTTTGTCTCCGCGGGCGCAGGCGTATCACGTGCGTATGCGGAGGATATCACTCGCTTCGGGGCTATCATGATTGATAACTCATCCGCCTTCCGCATGGAGGAGGATGTACCCCTCGTTGTACCCGAAGTGAATGCTGCGGATGCCTTCAATCGTCCGCGAAACATCATCGCGAACCCGAACTGCACCACGATCCAAATGGTCGTAGCCCTGCAGGCCATAGAGAACCTCACACACATCCGTCGCGTACATGTAGCTACCTATCAGGCCGCTTCAGGAGCAGGTGCACAAGCGATGAAAGAACTTGAGAACCAATACCGTCAGGTGCTGAATAACGAAGAAGTGACGGTAAACAAATTCGCGTACCAGTTAGCCTATAACCTCATCCCCCATATCGATGTCTTTACCGATAACGGTTACACCAAAGAGGAGATGAAGATGTTTAACGAGACGCGTAAAATCATGCACTCGGATATCAAGGTCAGCGCCACCTGTGTGCGCGTTCCCTCCCTCCGAGCACATAGCGAGAGTATATGGATCGAGACCGAGCAACCCATCAGCGTAGCGCAAGCCAAAGAGGCTTTTGCCAATGCCAAGGGCTGCGTACTCATGGACGATCCGGAAAACAAGATATACCCCATGCCGCTGTTCCTCAGCGGTAAAGATGAGGTGTTCATCGGACGTATCCGTAAAGACCTCACGGATGAGAACGGACTCAGTTTCTGGTGTGTAAGCGACCAGATCCGCAAGGGTGCCGCCCTCAATGCCGTACAAATAGCCGAAGTGCTTACGAGCACTCCGTCTTAATCGAAGCATGACGAAAGAACAAATCGAAATAATGGCTCCGGTAGGATGCTGGGAGAGTTTGGCTGCGGCGATACAAGCCGGAGCTACCAGCGTCTATTTCGGTATCGAGCACCTCAACATGCGTGCTCGTTCGTCCGTGAACTTCACGACCGACGACATGGCTACTATCGTAGCTACTTGTCGCGAAGCAGGGGTAAAGACCTACCTCACGGTCAATACCGTCATGTATCCCGAAGACCTGCCGTTGATGCGTCAGATCGTGGATAAAGCCCATGCCGTAGGTGTAGATGCCGTCATCGCCAGCGATATCGCCGTGATGCAGTACGCCAACAGTATCAGTCAAGAGGTACACCTCTCTACCCAACTCAACATCGCGAACACCGAAGCCCTGAAGTTCTATGCTCAGTTTGCCGACGTCGTAGTCTTGGCACGCGAACTGAACATGGACCAGGTTTCCTCTATCTATCGCGACATCCAAGAGCAACATATCTGCGGTCGAAGCGGACAACCCATTCGCATCGAAATGTTTTGTCACGGTGCCCTTTGTATGGCAGTCAGCGGCAAGTGCTACATGAGCCTCAATAACTACGGACTCTCTGCTAACCGCGGAGCGTGCGTACAGGTATGCCGTCGTGGATATACCGTCCATGATAAATCTTCCGATCTTGAACTCGACATCGACAACCAATATATCATGTCGCCCAAGGACCTGAAGACCATTCATTTCCTCAATAAGATGCTCGACGCCGGTGTTCGGGTGCTGAAGATCGAAGGTCGTGCTCGCGGAGCCGAATACGTCGATACCGTTGTACGTTGTTATCGCGAAGCCGTCGAGGCTTGGCAACGTGGAGAATTTGCCGACGATGCGGTCATCGAACCGAAGATAGCGGACTGGAATGAACGCCTCAGTCGTGTCTTTAACCGCGGGTTCTGGGACGGTTATTACCAAGGTCAAAAACTGGGTGAATGGACCCATTCTTATGGCAACAAAGCGACCCGCAAGAAAATCTATGCGGCTAAGTGTACCAATTTCTTCAAGAATCTCAGTGTAGCGGAGTTCATCATCGAAGCCGTGGACGCGATCGAAGAAGGACAGGACCTGCTGATTACCGGCGAGACAACTGGTGTCTATGAATGCCAAGCACACAACATGCACGATGCGGCCGGACAACCCACCAACCGAGTAACCAAAGGACAATATTTTGCCATCAAGACGGATACACTTATCCGCCGAGGCGATAAACTTTATCTATGGGAGAAGGCATAGCACATATCATCTCTCCGGCCAGTGCCGCCTGGTGCGCTTGGGCCATGCTCGTCATCCTGATCTGCGGCATCTTGGGCGAAATAGTCCAACCTGGAGTCATCACACAAGCGAAGAGTTCCCTCTTGGCGCAGACTGATCGTGTGTATAAAGATGCACCGACCAACTTCATGGGCCAACTGTTGATATCTATCTTCCGCTTAGGCGTCATGACGATGGGCGTGTACCTCTGTTGTGCCACACCGGGCGCCTTCTCCTTCACCGGATTCTGGGCTATCTTAGGCATTGTCTTGGCGGTCACCATCACCAAGATGCTGTGTAATATTTGCGTCGATTATACGTTCCTCCTCTCCCGTCGATACGGCGACGCGTATGAGCACTACGGAAATATATTCACATTGGTGACACTCGTTCTCTACCCGGTTTTGCTCATCCTCATGCGCTACGGCGCACCGGAAGCGAACCGATGGGTATTAGGTACCATCACCATCATTTTCCTCCTTCTATGGGTCTATCGGGCCTTCCGACAATTTGTCTCCTCGCCGCGCGCACTAAGCTACCTGCTCCTGTATTTCTGCACGGTAGAGATCCTGTCGTGGGGACTGATTTATATGATTTCGAATCAAACAATATCACATATATGATACAGAAAATACTTTTTTCTCAACCGCGTCCGGAAACGCAACACAACCCGTACTCTCGCTTGGAGACTCAGTTCGGGGTGCAATGCGATTATTACCAATTCATCCATATCGAAGGACTACCGGCGCGGGAGTTTCGGCAACAGCATATCAACCCATTGGACTATTCCGCCGTCATCCTGAATTCCAAGTTGGGTGCCGAGCATTACTTCCGAATGTGCGAAGAGATGCGACTCAGTGTGCCCGATACGATGCATTATTACTGCAATTCCGAGTCTGTCGGATTGTACCTGCAGAAATTTATCAATTATCGCAAACGTAAAGTCTTCTTCCCCGAAAACGGCAATAAGTTCGAAGACCTCTTGCCGGCTATGCATCGACGCCCTAACGAGAGATATCTTATGGTGCTGTCGGATATCCATACCGACGACCAGATTAACATGTTCGCCGAGAATGGCATTGAAGTGACGCCGGCAATCATGTACCGTACCGTCACCACACCTTGGCCTGCCGACAAACCCTTTGACTACGATGTCATCGCACTCTTCACGCCGGCCGGTGTCACGTCTCTGAAGGAGAACTTCCCCACCTGGAAACAAGGCAAGACACTTATCGGTGCCTTCGGAAACGGAACGATCCGAGCACTGGAAGAAGCCGGTTTCCGCGTTGATATAGAAGCAGGACCGGGACGCACGTTCGCTTCCCTGCCTATGGCGATCGCAGACTATCTGGAGAAAAATCAATAAGAAGAGTCATTGGTGAATACGTTTCCGAAGGAAAATAAACTCTGCGGACAGCTGCGTATCACACAACTGTACAAAGACGGTAAGCGCTTTACCGCCTGGCCTCTGCGTGTCACCTATCAAGAGACGGAAGAGAACACCCAAATCCTTGTTTGGGCACCCAAATCGCTCTTCAAACGCGCGGTCAAACGTAATTACTTGCGCCGACTCATGCGCGAAGCCTATCGGCTGCACCAAGATATGTTAGGAGACAAGCACTGTCTTATCGCCTTCAACTATATGGATAAAGACGTCCAACCCTTTGCAGTCATCGAAAAAGCTATATGCAAAGCCCTGAAAAAAATAACGGAGAACTAAATCAACAATCACAAATCAAAAATCCTAAATGGAAGATTTACGTCCGTAAACTCTTCCTCCTCCCTGTCTATTTCTATCGGGTCTTTATCTCGCCCCTGACACCGCCGTCCTGTCGCTATACACCGACCTGCAGTCAGTATATGGTAGAAGCTGTACTCAAATACGGACCCATTAAAGGCGGTTGGCTGGGTATCAAACGCATCCTTCGTTGTCATCCCTGGGGCGGAGCAGGCTATGATCCCGTGCCATAAAATCAAAAATCTAAAATTAAAAATCGTCCATGCGAATAGATATCATCACCTGTTGTCCCGAATTACTCGAGTCACCATTGAATCACTCGATTATCCAGCGCGCAAAGAACAAAGGTCTTTGTGAGATTTACGTGCATAACCTCCGCGATTGGACACTCGATAAACACCGTAAAGTGGATGACTATGCCTTCGGCTTCGGTGCCGGAATGGTGCTGCAGGTCGAACCCATTGATCGCCTCATCACCCATCTAACTTCCGAACGGCACTACGATGAAATCATCTTCACCGCACCGGACGGCGAACGTTTTGACCAGAAAGCCGCTAACAGCCTTTCCCTCAAAGAGAACATCATCATCCTCTGCGGACACTATAAAGGCGTGGATCAACGCGTGCGCGATCATTTAATTACCAAGGAATATTCCATCGGCGACTTCGTCCTCACGGGCGGAGAGATGCCGGCAGCCATGATGACAGACGCTATCGTTCGACTCTTACCCGGAGCACTCGGCGATGTCGAGTCCGCACTCAATGACTCTTTCCAGGATGGACTGCTCGAAGCAGGCGTCTATACCCGTCCTGCCGAATACAAAGGATGGAAAGTGCCGGAGATCCTGCTCAGTGGACACCAGGCGAAGATAGAAGAATGGAATTATGAGCAGTCTTTAGCTCATACTAAGGAACGCAGACCCGATTTATTGGAAGAGAACTAAAATATTTTATTTCTGCAAAATAACCGCCTTTTTGTTAACTGTACATAGCAAAATTATGTTTTATAGCACTTTTTTTGCAAAATATTTGGTCAGTTCGTCAAAAAGCAGTACTTTTGCACCGTGTTTTTCATGGTATTAGATTTAAGGTTAAGTAAAAAGATTGGGTTGTCGGGAGACAACCTTCTTTGTTTTTATAGGCTTTAGGCCTATTTTTTTACCTCTAAACGCTAAACTCTAAACCCTAAACGGAAAAATCTACGATTTTTTCTTGCACATATAAATTTTTTTTTGTAATTTTGCAGCGCAAAGTAGTAATACGTATGAAAAAGTACTTATTCTTCCTTCTTGTATGCATGGTGTGCGGCCTGTTCTTCACGGGCTGCCAGTCGACGAATCTCAAAGGCAACGTCGAGAAGCCGACGTGGACCGAATCCGACGAGAATGACTATACATCCTCGATGACGGCTGTTGTGCGCGTGGACCTCAAAGCTGCATATAAAGAGGCCGCTGATGATTGGCAACTCAATGAGGCTGACCTGCTCGCTGCCTTCGCCGGAGAGCGTTGCCTCGACGTCGAGTCGCCTGACGACGGACTCTTCTACCTTTATATCCCTGGCATGGAAGGGGATGTGACGCTTCGTTATTACTCAACGCACTACAAGAACCTCTTCGTTGCGGCCGACGC
The DNA here is from genome assembly GCA_017541805.1 of Paludibacteraceae bacterium. GTDB lineage: Bacteria > Bacteroidota > Bacteroidia > Bacteroidales > Paludibacteraceae > Colicola. The sequence goes on along the minus strand of JAFXYK010000001.1, from coordinate 8,141 downwards.
CTTCACGTTTAAGAACGATGACCGCTTGGGAACAGTAGCAGAACCGTTCATTCCGATCTTTGCCGTTGAGAAATAACCAACCGTAACGGTTAACCATGGAAACACGAATATCTGTCATAGGGGGCGCGAATGTCGATCTCTCTGCTACCCTCAACGATGCTTTTATCGCAGCTGACTCCAATCCCGGTCATATTGACGTGGGATACGGCGGTGTGGCGCGGAACATAGCGCATAACCTCTCGCTCCTCGGCGCACATACTCAACTGCTGACGATCTTCGGCGGTGACCTCTTCGGCGGCTTACTCATCGATCATTCTAAGCAGCAGCATATTGACGTGCACCTCTCCGAACGCGATGAGTCTTTCCGCTCCGGTATTTACCTCTGTATCAACAATCACGGAGGAGAGATGATAGCCGCTGTCGCAGACACCGATGCCATCAAAGCCATCACACCCGAATGGCTCATGAAACGACATGGCGAGATCAGCGCATCCGACTACGTCGTAGCGGACACGAACATCAGCGAAGATGCGATCCGTTGGCTCATGGATAATGTGACCACACCGCTCTTCATCGACGGCGTCAGTACTACCAAAGCGCATCGCGTCATCAATGCCTTGCGTAATGCAAAACTGCCCTTTCTCCATTCCCTCAAACTGAACCTCAAAGAGGCACTGGCTGTCACCAATGCCGCGACCTATGCCGAGGCGGCGCAACAACTGCTTGACCTGGGTGTCGCACATGTCTATATCACCCTTGGCGCCGAAGGCGTCTATTGCCGCAATGCAGCCGAAGAATGGCTCTTCCCGACCTTGCCTGGAGAGATCGTTAACACCACCGGAGCAGGCGATGCGTTCCTCGCCGGTGTCGTCTTCGCTTATACCAAAGGAATAGCGTTCCCGCAGACCGCCCAATACGGACTCATGGCCGCACGCGCTACCCTCATGAGCCCCAAAGCTGTCAATCCCGATATTGCAAATATTTTGCTATAAATCAAAAATCAAAAATTTAAAATCATAAATGAACCAATACCTCTCTCTCTCTCCGGAAGTGCAAGAAGCACTCAGCACCGGAAAACCCGTAGTAGCACTCGAGTCAACCATTATCAGTCATGGCATGCCCTATCCGCAGAACGTGGAGACGGCCCTGCGCGTAGAACAAACGATTCGTGACAACGGCGCCGTACCTGCTACCATCGCCATCATAGGCGGTCAACTCAAAGCAGGTTGTACGCCGGAGGAGATCGAGTACTTAGGAAAGAAAGGACCGGCAGTCATCAAGGCTTCGCGTCGTGACTTGCCTGTACTTATCGCACGTAAAGAAGATGGAGCGACCACCGTCACCACCACGATGATCATTGCCGCTATGGCTGGAATCAAGATCTTCGCTACCGGAGGTATCGGCGGCGTGCATCGTCATGCACAACAGACTTTTGATATATCTGCCGACCTCGATGAACTGGCGCAGACACCTGTCATGGTTATCTGTGCCGGAGCCAAGTCGATCCTTGACCTCGGCCTCACACTCGAGTACCTCGAGACCAAAGGTGTGCCCGTAATCGGTTATCAGACCAACGAACTGCCGGCTTTCTACACCCGTCATAGCGGCTTCGAAGTGGACTATCGCATCGATACACCCGAAGAACTGGCGGCAGCGTTCAAAGCGAAGATAGACTGCGGACTCAAAGGTGGCATGCTCGTTACGAACCCCATCCCTGAAGAGTACTCGATGCCGAAGGAAGTGATTGACTGTGCAATCGACCATGCTATCCAAGATATGGAAGCTGCAGGCATCCACGGCAAGCAATGTACGCCGTTCCTCTTGGCGAAAGTGAAGGACCTCACCGGTGGAGACAGTCTGGCCGCTAACATCCAATTGGTATTGAACAACGCGCGATTGGCCGCGCGCACCGCGCGCGCTATGTGTGCGTTATAAATAAGGAATGCTATGAAAACAAAATCTTTTATTCTATCTGTATTCTGTACTCTGTCAGCGCTAGCGGTCGGTACGCTCTTCACCGCCTGCTGTAACAAGCAGAAGTGCCAACAGGGCGAGTTAACCATCGCTACAGAGACGATCGCTATCGATGCATCCAAAGATGCCATCGCCGACCAGGCGTACACGGACTATCTCGCGCCGATAAAGGCTTCTATGGATGAGAAGATGGAGACCGTGCTGGGGCACGCTCCCGAAGCCATGTACGTCGATACCTTCGAGTGCCCGATGCTCAACTGGGCCGCAGACGCTTTGCTCGAAGCAGCGCAAAAAGTATGCCCGAAGAAAGTGGACATCGCCTTGCTCAACCGCGGCGGAACACGTTGTAACTGGGCCGCAGGAGACATCACACTCGGCCATGTGTTTAAGATGATGCCCTTCGATAACAAGATGGTTGTCGTCACCCTCAAAGGACAAGACATCATCGACCTCTTCACCTTCCTCGCCAAAGGTAGCGCACAGGGTATCGCAGGTATGAAAGCGAAATTTGTCAACCGCGAACTGGCGGAACTGACTATCGCAGGTAAACCCGTCGATCCGAACGCCACCTATCGCGTAGCAACCAACAGTTACCTGGCTAAAGGAAAAGATGGCATGGAAGCACTCGCGCGCGACCCAAAACCCTGGGATAGCGGCTTGTTAATCCGCGATATCTACATCGAAGCCGTGCGTAAGCAAGGTACAGTGCGCGCCGCTATCGATGGTCGCATGGTGATTCAGAAGTAATGGAACATTGTGTTCCACGTGCCCGATCGGGGCGTTAAAAAGAATGGGGTAGTTGTAATCAGCAACTGCCTCTTTTATTGTCTCATAGACCGACGCATTCATCAGCGGATCGTCCTCGCAGTCCGTGAACTGACCTACCACCAGTCCGCTCAGGTGCGCCAACACACCGCTCATACGCAGGTTACGTATCATCCGATCGACATGATAATGCCGCTCGCCGATATCTTCAATCAGCAGGATAGGGAAGAGGTAACTCATTTTGCTCAGGCCGTACGGCGTTCCTGAAAGCCCGCACAGTACACTCAGGTTTCCTCCTACAATCGGTGCGCAAGCATGTCCGGGGACATTCAATGGATGTGCGTCCCAAGTGTATTCAACCGATTCGCCGGCCAGGATCTTACGAAGACTAACCATCGCTTCACTCTCTTTCGGCAGCGTCGCGATATGTTTGCACATGATACCGTGAACGGAAGCCTGGTCACTGATTCCTGATAACTGATGCAAGGCTGTGATATCGCTAAAACCGATGATCGGCTTCGTGATCTTTGGTACACGGTCGATGATGCGTTGCAGACCGTACCCGCCGCGGGAACAGAGGATGACATCCACCGTCGGATCGTTCAGCGCTTCCACGAGATCCGCTAAGCGATCCTCGTCCGTACCGGCAAAACGACCCCATCGATCCCGCGCATGTTTACCTTCGCTTACCGCAAACCCCCATGCACGCAGACGCTCCATTGCCCCGTCGATATATGTTGGGTCAATAGCTCCTGACGGTGATATAATCCTTATACTCTTCACTCTTCACTCTTAACTCTTAACTATACATCTTCCCTTCGATCCAGTTGACGAAGCGTTTGGGCAGGATGCAGTCTAAGAAGCAGAACACGCGGTATTGGAATCCGCCTACGTATTGTGGCCTTGGACTGCGGCAGGTAGCAATATGATAGAACAACTTCGCCATTTGAATCGGCTTCATGCCGTCGCGCTCATCGTGCTCCATCGTTGCTATCGCCTTGTGCGCATGCGAATAAACCTCTTCTCCGGCCGTCGATTTGTCACGTGCGTCGGTGAAGCCTGTGCTCACGTCTCCGGGCATCATCACGCTCACGCGAATACCAAACTCCCTCACCTCATTCGCCAGCGCTAACGCAAAAGTGTTAATCGCTGCCTTCGAAGCCGAATAGAACGACTGATACGGTACAGCCAGGATAGCTGCCACAGACGACGTGTAGATGATTCGTCCTCCGCGCTGTTGACGTAATTGCGGCAATACTGCTTGCGTTAGACGAACAGCACCCATGAAGTTCACATCCATCTGGCGCTCCGCGTCTTTTAGGTCCGTGAACTCAATCGCACCGGAGATACCGTATCCCGCATTCGAGATCACCACATCTATCCGATCGGTCTGCTTCAGCACCTCCGCAATAGCCTTCTTACAACTCTCTTCGGATGTCACGTCGCAGGTGATATGTGTTATTGAACCTTGGCCCAAATGGTTATCCGCTCTGTCGGGAGCCCCCGACCGTCTACTGAGTTCAAATACACGCCAGCCCCGCTCTGCGAAGAGCGAGGCTGTTGCTTTCCCTATTCCGGAACTACCTCCGGAGATCACTAAAGTCTGCATATTACATTTGAGGAGCACCCTCTTTGAGCACGCGTGCAATGATCTGTACAGCCTCGTCAATGATCGGCTCTGTATGCGTAGCCATCAGCGTCGTGCGCAGCAAGCACTCGCCTTCCACGCAAGCCGGCGCGATAACCGGATTCACATACACACCTTCGTCGAACATCTTCTTACCGAAATATAGCGTATCCAGCGTCTTGTACGTGAAGATAGGAACGATCGGCGTCGGCGCCTCAATGATCTTCACACCGTTGGCCAACAGCTGTTTTTGGAAGTATTTGGCGATATTCATCAGACGTGTCGGCCGCTCCGGGTCTGCGATCAACTGATGCAATGCCTCCAGAGCGGTAGCAGCCGAACACGGGGTGATAGAAGCGGAGAAGATGAACGGACGACTCACGTGACGCAGCCAGTCAGCTACGCGATGACTCGTCAGCATACATCCGCCGATAGAAGCCAGCGACTTTGAGAAGGTCAACATCGTGATATCCACTTTGTCGGTCAGACCGAAATGCGCCGCTGTACCGCGACCACCGGGGCCTAACACACCGAATCCGTGCGCATCGTCCACCATGACGCGGGCACCGTACTTCTCGGCCAGCGCGCAGATTTCCGGTAACTTACAGATATCGCCGCGCATGGAGAACACGCCGTCGGTGATAATGAGCTTACCGGCATTCTCCGGAATCGATTTCAACTGACGCTCCAGGTCCTCCATGTCGCTGTGACGGTAGCGCAGCACCTTCGCGTAGCTCAGACGACATGCGTCGTAGATCGAGGCGTGGTTCTCACGGTCATTGAGGATATAATCGTCCTTACCGCAAATAGCCGAGATAATGGCCAGGTTGGTCTGGAAACCCGTCGACACGGTCATACACTCTTCGTAGCCCGTGAACGCCGCGATCTCTTTCTCCAACTGCAGGTGCAGATCCAGCGTGCCGTTCAGGAAACGACTGCCGCTCACACCTGTGCCGTATTTATCCAAGGCCTCGTGACCGGCTTTGATAACGGCCTCGTTCTCTGTGAAACCAAGGTAGTTATTCGAACCCAACATGATCACGCGGTGGTTCTCCATCTTCACCACAGGGGCTTGACGGCTCTCCAACTCATGGAAATACGGATAGATGCCTAGTTTGCGAACCTGTTTGAGGGTTTCAAAGTGGTCGCATTTTTCAAATAGATCCATAAAATCAATTTATGATTTATGATTTAAAGGACATTCAGTTCTTTGAGGATAGCGGTTGTCTTACGAACGGCAGCTTCCGACTCCTGCAGTTTAGCGCGCTCTGCGTCGCTGATGTTCAGCTCCAGGATCTTCTCAATACCGTTCTTACCGATGATACACGGAACACCGATCGTGATGTCCTTCATGCCGTACTCACCTTCGAGTGCAGCGGAGCAAGGAATCATCTTCTTCTGGTCCTTGATGATAGCCTCTGCTACCGAAGCAGCTGCAGCACCCGGAGCCATCCATGCACTTGTACCGAGCAGACCGGTCAGCGTTGCACCCCCAACCATCGTGCTCTTAACGACGTTCTCCAACTCCTCCGGGCTGAGGAACTCACTTACGTTGATACCCTTGTAGGTTGTGTAGCTCGTCAACGGAATCATCGTTGTGTCGCCGTGACCGCCGATAACGAAACCGTCCACATCGTTGGCGTTGCACTTCAGCGCCTGGCTCAAGAAGTATTTCAGACGTGCGCTATCCAGAGCACCACCCATGCCGATCACGCGGTTGCGCGGCAACTTCAATGCATGCAGCGTCAGATAAGCCATCGTATCCATCGGGTTGGAAACAACAACGAGAATAGCGTTCGGGCTGTATTTGAGCACCTGGTCACATACACTCTTCACGATACCGGCATTTACACCGATCAACTCCTCACGAGTCATACCCGGCTTACGAGGCAGACCGGAAGTGATGATCACTACGTCACTACCTGCTGTCTTGCTATAGTCATTCGTCACACCTTCCACAACAGTATCAAAACCCATCAGCTGTGCCGTTTGCATGATATCCATAGCTTTACCCTCGGCAAAACCCTCCTTGATATCAATCAGACATACTTCGTTGGCTACCTCGTTAACGGCCAACACATTTGCGCAAGTTGCACCTACGTTTCCTGCGCCTACAACAGTTACTTTACTCATAATAGTATCTATATTTTTTTACGTTATTTTCAAAAAAGCGGACAAAGGTACGAAAAATTTTGTATATATACAAATTTTTAAGAATAAAAGTGCATTTTTTCTCAATTTTGCATATTCACTTTACAACTTCTTTCCTGTAACGTCGTATTTTTCGCCATTCCGAATAATAACCACATGATCCTCTTCAATCATTTTGTACACACCCGTCTCGTCTATCGGTTTCAGTACTACCGGTGCTTTGATCGAACCGGCATGTTCGTCTGCCGAGTACTTGATGACGCCATCCTCCGGAATGAGTATCTGACCGTCCATCTCGAAACGCAACTCACCGACTTGATCGCTCTGGATGGTGAGGAAATACAACGAGTCGATCGGTTCCGCTACCGCCGCGAGTTCGTGGCCTACATACACCTTCAATTGTCCATTGTCCATTGTCCATTGTCCATTGTCCAATTGGGCTATCATCGTCATATTCGTGGACGCATTCGGGTTCGAGAATCCGTCTGTATTCTGTACTCTGTCAGCATCGCGGTCTGTGCTCTTCTTCGGCATATTCGCCGCATTGCGGTTATAGAAATGGATTTGCACCACCGTCGAGTCCATGCGGCGGAAGAGGTATCCTTCGCCGGGTCGCATCGCCGTCAGGTCACCTTCCCATTTCTTGTTCTCCGAGAAGTATGCAAAGTGGTCGTGACTCTTGAGCATGTCGCCGGGTCGTGCTTTCTCGTAGTAGTCCGACAGCGCCTCGGCTACCGGCGTCACTTGCTTGAGCATACACGGCATCGTGCTCCATTGACCCTTGCTGCGCGTCTGGATCACCATCTCATCGCTCGACAAATTATTACCGCTCAACTGCATCGTGTTGACGTCCTGACTGTAGATCATGTACGTGTACTTGTAATTCAGGTTCGTCAGCTTGCCGGAGAACGCCTTTTTCGACGCCGAATAGGTGGTGAACTTACGGATATCCGGGTTCTTGATCAGGTCGCCTTCTTTCCATTCGCTGGTAGCCGTCAAGCAGCTGCTGATAGCGCCTTCATCCGACGGTTTGAGGTTGAACGAAACCCAAGTCCATCCGGACCGCAGATTGATTGTTTGACGCTCACTGCCGCTGGTCTGCAGGATCAACGGATCGCCGTCGCCGCATCCATAGACGGCACCGTGGGCGAACTTCACGTTCTTGCTTGCACTCAACTCATACACCTTACCCGTCGCCGCTTGCCATAGCTGGAATCGAATAGGCTGAGAAGTCATGTCGTCGTTGCCGTAAACGGTCATAAACAACTGCGACTTGTTCGACGCTGCATCGAAACTGATGTTCGCCGCACCTACGCACTCGTTCTTATACATCGCATAGACGATATCGCGCTCGTCGCTGTCGTATACCTCTTGGTTCGACTTCACGATCTTCACCTGACCGCAGATAGACATGTTAAGCGGATACTTATTCTCGTCTATCGCGTCATACGGCGGGTTAGCTTGAACGGTGTATTCGATGATAAGCGGTTCGGCCAAACCGTCCTCGTCGGTGAGGTAAATCTGGTCGTTATAGACGCCTACCGGCAAGTTCGCATCAAACGCAAGACGGATCTGCTTTTCTTCTTGTGCGGTCATCGTACCGTAGGGTTCATTGACGGTTAAC
>JAFXYK010000031.1 GCA_017541805.1 Paludibacteraceae bacterium | reverse complement strand
TTGTATTCCATGCTTTTTCGTGCACAAAAGCGCACACTCTGCAATTTCGGGCGCAAAGGTACAAAAAAAAACGCACATACGCAAGTATGTGCTTATTTTTTCGCAAAATATCTGCAAAATTCTTGCAATCCGCACTGTTCGCATTGGGGTTTGCGGGCTTGACAGACATATCTGCCGTGCAGAAGCAGCCAGTGGTGTGCTTTGGGAATGACGTCCTCGGGGATGTACTGGACCAGTGCTTTTTCTGTTTGCAGCGGGTTCTTACTGTTGGTCGTGAGACCGAGGCGTTCGCTGACGCGGAAGATATGGGTGTCAACCGCCATCGTGGGTTGGTTCCATATCACCGCACACACCACATTCGCCGTCTTGCGACCCACCCCTTGCAGCGTCTGCAGATCGTCGATATTATCGGGCACGATGCCGTTGTAGACCTCGACGAGGCGCTGCGCCATCGCCACCAGGTGTTCCGCTTTGGAGCGAGGGTAACTGACGGACTTGACGTATTCGAACACTTCGTCTGAAGTGGCGGCAGCCAAGGCCTCCGGCGTAGGGTAGGCTTCGAACAAAGCCGGTGTCACCATGTTGACGCGCTTGTCCGTACATTGGGCCGAGAGCATCACCGCTACCAGGCACTGGAACGGACTCGCAAAAACGAGTTCGCTCTCCGCTACCGGCATGTTGGTTTCAAACCACGCGAGGATATTTTCAAACCGCTTTTTGGTTGTCATAATAGGTCTTGCTCAGGAATTGCAGTACTTGCGTGGCCTGCTGTTGAACGGCCGCTGTCTCGGCGCTGATCTCTTTTTTCTGCAGGCGCAGTAACATGATTTGATACAATAGTATCAAGCACGCCTCGATATCGGACATCGTCGGACGATCAGTCTTGGCTTTGAGTAAGTTCAGTTGGGGCGTCAGCCGGATGATGGCGGCGCGATACATCGCATCTTCGTCCAGCAGGGCGGCATGCAAGGCTTCCAGTTCGGAGAGCGCATTGTTAGCTAAAGCCAGATGTCCGCCTTCGACGATGCCTTCGCGGTGCATCATCTCGTTCAGTTCATGCAGTTCCGGTGTCGCCTCGGCGTGCTGCGGGAAAGCCCGCAAATAGTCCTCTATCTGCCAAAGATAAAGGATATACTCCGCGATATTTTCTTGTTTACTCCTCATCGTCAAAATCGATTTCGTCTAAGTAATTATCGGACATGAAGACCTCTATGTCGCGTCGGTCTTTCTTGGTTGGTCGACCCATGCCTCTGTCGCGACTGCCATTACCTGCCATACGCGCCAAGGCGAGGATCTCCAGCTGTTCCGGAGACGTGCAGTCACGCAGGTATTCCGGTACTAACTTCGCACCCAAACGGTTCTCGGTTAGTTGCAGCACGCGATAGGTATAGGTGATGGGACCTTTGCGCACGTTGAAGGTGTCGCCGACATGGAACGTGCGGCTGGGTTTGAGTTGCACGCCATTGAGTGTGATACGTCCGTTCTTGCACGCATCGGCTGCAATAGAGCGGGTCTTATAGATCCGCATCGCCCAGAGATATTTATCTACGCGAACTTCTGCCATATCAATAGTAATAATAATCGCGAAGGCATCGACAGGGGTACGAACGACGTTTATTGGAACGTATCGTATATCTTATTCCTATCTCTAATCCTGCACTAAAAGGTTTGATGGCTCCGTTTGTAAACTCCGTATTGTACAGCGCAGTATAATCGTTCATGAAATAATGAGTCTGTTCTTGTCCTGCACGGTCATTTCGAAAACCAATCAGTTGCTGTTCTCCCTCTTTGACACAAGGCGTGATGGCACCATTGATATTCGCTTGAATGAGCAAATCCAGTTGGTCTACTATTGGAATGGCAACACCCAGTTTGGCGAAGATAGACCAATAATGGCGGCTAGGCATATTACCTTTCGGGTGGAAATCACTTTCTGTGTAAAAACCATGATTCGGCTTGTCTTCCAATGTCAGATTCCAAGGCTGATAGTAGCCGCTGTGAGTAAGCACTCCGGCGCCGCTATAGGACCCCGATATCGGCATGCAGTATTTCGCACCTATCTGTGCCGTGATATATACTTTCTCTCTTATCGGGAAAGAGAATACCAAAGATAGGGGTATCTCCACGTTCCAATACTGCTGGTTCTCTTTCCAACTATTGAGTGCCAGTCTATGGTCGTATAACTCGCCATCTGTATCGGTGACACCTTGCCAGGTAAGCGTGCCGTTGAGCGAAGTGGAGTGTCCGTAGCGCTGAGCGTCCACACCGATGCCCAAACCCACGTATTCCGTGAAGAACCAATTGTAACCTATATGAGCCCCCAAGGCGTAGGAACCGCTTGAAGAGGGGACAAGGTTGTCTGTCACTTTCTTGGCATTATAACCCAGCGAAGAATATCCTCCACCGATGGTGAGTTCGAATGAATGTCCTTTGCTATGATACGGAGCGCACCATATAGGCAAAACCGCAGCTAATGCAATGATAAGTAAGGTCTTTCTCATAGTACAATCCGTTTTTGTATATCCTTATCACCGTCTTCGTAGATGGTTTCAATGATTTCCACATGCGGACCGACAAAGATACGTCGTACACGATAGGGTACACTCTCGTGGTTGCCGGGGTTAAGCGGCGAACTGGGCGTAGAGTCAGAGAAGCCCACCGGGCAGGAAGCTTCTTTCGTTCCGTCGCTCTTGGTAACCACCACGTGATAGGTATGTCCATCATTTTCGAGGGGAGAGCCGGTATAGTAGTCTTGACGCGTAGCCCCCTTGACCGCTACTCCGTCGCAATACCATTGGTAACCGATATATTCATTATTGGCATTGCTGACAAACAGGACATCGTCCCACTTGCGGTAAATGAGTTCCTTGCACTCAGGATCCGGTTCCGGGTCGGGATCGGGATCAGGATCAGGATCGGGGTCGGGGTCAGGATCTGGATCGGGGTCTGGATCCGGGTCAGGGTCCGGATCTTTACAGTCCTTCGATTTAACGGGGAAGATATCTTTTTGTGCCAACACATTCTTTCCTGCTGTCGTGCGCTGGAAAATGATATCATCCAGGCAGAAGTCATTACCATCATGAGCACCATTGAGATCCTCCACAGAGATGGTGACATTCGAACTGTTACTTGGCGCTTTCCACTGCACCTCTTGATAATACCATTCGTTCAGGTCTAATTCTTGACCTAAAGTATAGACGGAACCCAAATCTTGTGTTTTAGTAGCTCCGTTCTCATCCACATACGAGATACGGAACTGTAACCTCGCGGGGCTGTTATCCGGCATCAAATTAGGATACGCTGCCCAATAACTGAATAGATAGACAGAATCTTTTTCAACGAGGAGGTTCGGATTGTCCGCCGTCGTTGCTTTCCATGCGTAACCTGATGTTCCAGCATCGAAGAGCGCAAAGTAATTGCCTCCATGCGGATCAATGTCTGCAAAATCACGCCAGAAATAATTGGCATTGTGCGTAATTGCGAATAGGTTAGCTGCACCTCCGTGTCCGCTATAGTACTGCGAGGGATCAAACTCACCGACATAGTTATACGAACTGGTGAAGCCTTCCGGTGGGTTATTACCGATAGGCACGGTCTCAAAGTCACCGTTCGCCATGAGGTTATCTTTGACGCTATGCGTCATTTGGTATATCTCCACGCTATAGGTGTCCGTGACATCTGCAGAGACCAAAATAGACTTCGTTGTAGCGCCGTTGCTCCATAGATAAGCATCGCCATCCGTGCTGGCTGTGAGGACTACATCCGCTGAACCGGCGCACACTTCTATGGTGTCGTGTAACTGCTCGCAGTCAAGTGTTGGCGTCGTGTATTCGATAGTCTGAGAGACGATCACCGATGAACCTGCGCCGTCGGAACATAGCGACAGCGTGACAGACTCTTGGGTCTGGGTGTCGGTAATAGGTAAATTTTTAATAGTATACGTGATAGGCGAGGATGCGTTATTCCTTATTATATCACGCGTAAACTGTGTGCCTGTGAGTTTGAAACTACATACATCGCCGATGAACGTGGCAGTGATGGTGATGGTAAATGTCTCGGAGACGCATGATGAGGCGATGTCGTACGTGAGTGATTGTATGACAGCGGCATCGTCAGAACTGATATCCGGCACCGCGCCCCAAGACCCTGCGCCTGTGATGCTCTTAATCGTCCAACAAGGGGTAGCAGTGCTCCATCCGTCTTGCGAGGTCTCGTATTTGTAGTTACCGCAGAAATCTCCGATCCATCCTGTTCCATCGGATGTCTTCACTTGGTCTGATGCACCAAAATAGAGCTTACTGCTGATGGCTTTCTTCAGCGTACATTGATACACTCCGGGTTTGCCGGGCACGGGGGTGAAGATCTGATATCCTTGCGGATTCCATCCGGAGCAATAGATCACATAGGTCGCTTTACAACCCCATGCTGATCCGGGCACAAGATATATCGTTGAGCCGGCAGGGATTGTCTTGGCACAGATGTTTAACCATGCACCCAGCAACGTAAGTAATAAGATATAACGTGGTTTCATGGCGATATGGCTTTAGTAAATTTCTTTGATAGCATCCACGGTTCCATCCTCGTAGATAATCTCCACGATGCGGAAGTGAGCGCCAATGGTATGTACTCGTTTTTCCATGGTAGCAGCCGCATTCGAGTAAGGGAACTCGGTGTTACTATGCTTGATCTCCGCAAAGCGTTTTTGACAGGTGGTAGCCGAACTGCCGTCTGCTCTCCACATCTGAGCGTGGTAGAGGTCTTGCGAATTGGTCAAATCTGTGTACGCGCGGTAATATTGCTCTGTCGCTCCATCGATAGCCTCTCCGTTGATGAACCATTGGTAGCGAACAAATTCACCGGTGCTGTTATTAATGAACAACATATCATTCCATTTGGCGCGCAGCCAATTGTCCGTACACGGAGGTTCGGGAGAACAGTCGATGCCGGTGTATTTATATATCTCGCGGAGGGACAATACCACGTTCTTTACGCTGGATTTCTGGAACATAATATCGTCTAACGCAAAATCATTACCCATTTCCGTGTTGTTCAGGTTTTTGACGGCTATCTCCACGTAGTCGCTGTTACTGGGCGCTTTCCAACTGACAGTCTGTTGGTACCATCCGTTAAGTTGTTCTTCTTGACCTAACTTATACTGATCGCCCAAGTTCTCGCGCTGTATCTGTCCGTTGGCATCCTTATAGGCAATTTCGAACTGCAAGATGGCGGGACTGTTGCTGTACTGCGGGATATTCGGGTGAGCGGCCCAGTAACTGAAGAGATAGATCGAGTCTTTCTCAATCTTCAGTGTGGGGTTAATGGTCGTTGTCGCCTTCCATGCGTATCCTTTCTTACCGGTATCAAACAACGCGTAGTAGTTTCCTCCGTGCGGTGCGATAGAAGCATAGTCGTGCCAGAAGTAATTTGCATTCTGGGTGATAGCATACAGGTTACTTGCACCTGCATGTGAACCGTAATATTCGTTCGGGTTCCATCCTACGTACTGATAGTCTGACGTGAAGCCCATAGGAGGATTGGACTCGAAGTCGCCATTCGCCATTAAGTTCAGTTCCGGCACAAGAACCGATTGAAAAATATCAACGGTGTCGGTCTGCTCACCTGCAGTAGGCGTAATGGTGATAGTCTGAGTTGTTTCGCCTGTAGTCCAAACATATACATCGCCTTCCACCTTGGCTGTAAGGGTATATACAGAATCGATGCAGATCTCTCCCAAGTTATACTCCACTGCTGCGCCGCATTCCATATCGGGAGAGGTGTATGATTTGTCGAGCTTAGACACTTCGGTCGTAAATGCTTTGTCGGAATAAAGACTCACACTCACGTTATGATGGACACCTGCATTCTCTTTAAATCCTTCTTGTTTGATGATCATCGGATTCTTGATCGTCGTCGTTTGATACGGCGTTGCCCACTGATCACCGGTCAGTTGGATGCTGCACGGCGCTCCGGAGAAATAGATGGATACGACCACATTGTATGTGCTATCAATACAATTGAAGGGCGTGTTAACAACGATGCTATCCAATTGAGTGGTGCCGCTTGACTTGGCTTGACCGGCCCAACTGCCATTTCCTGCCTCATCGCTAATGATGTAATAGGGCTTCGCGGCGGTGTAATTGCCGTTAATGTCCTTTGTCACAAACTGACTCCATCCTAAGCCGTCCGTGGTGATTTTTGCATTCGAATAGCCGAAGCGGAAATTATCCTGGATCTCTTCGACCGTGGTATAGTAGTATACGCCGTCTATACCTGCTACCGGTTTCATGATAAAATAAGCATCGCTTAATTCAGAGCAGCAAACAGCATAGGTAGCCTTGCAGCACCAACCTTGTGAAACGTCCAGGTAGATAGTGGAGTTAGCCGGTATCTTAGCACTCAAATGAAGTGCCATCACACTCATTATCAGTAATATATATATCTTTTTCATACGAATGCACATTTGATGGTTATTGAATAGGGATGATTTCTACACGCCGATCAAGAGAGATATTGTGTTTCTTAGCGGTTGTATTCTCTTCTTGGTCATTGTAGTCAACAGATGAACCATAAGCGTTACTCGTTATTTGCGCCGGGTTAACGCCTTTCTCAATGAGCAGGTCAACGATCGCCTGCGCGCGCTTGCTACTGAGCATTTGGTTGTGAGCGTCATTTCCTTCTTTCGAAGCATGTCCGTTAACAAGAATATGTTGCTCAGGATTCTCAATGAGGATAGCTGCAATTTTATCAATAATATCCGCCGGTTTGAGTTTCGGCTCCCAACTATCTAAGTCAAACCATATAACAGAACGTTGCATCAGTTTCTCGATTTTCTTTGCTGACTCGGGCTGCGGCTTGAGTTCCGTCTCGCGTCGCTCTGCTATAGTGATGGTGGTGTCGCAAACCTGGATCCGTTCATATTCGGGTAATACCTCCTTGGGTTTGGGCTGGTGATGCCAATTAAATCCTATTTTAATACCCACCATCCACGGACGGACGGCAGCTACTTCTTCGGAATTAACAAGTCCTGTATATTGCTCCATAAAGGTGTGTTGACGAGGCACTCCGTCAGCCTGCGAAGCATTATCATTGCGCCAGCCTAATGCTTTGCCTTCGCCCGCATACATGTTGTTGCATGTTACTTTGGCGAATGCACCTACCATGACATCCCACTGTTCTGCTACCGGAATAGCAACACCTAAATCAGCGAACACACCTATGGCGATGCTCCTCAACTGCAGTTTATTATCGGTGATGGCAAAAGCATCCGTTCCCTCGTAATAGAAATCACGGTCTGTTTGGTCGTGCACCTCCATCCGCCATTGCGGATACCATCCGCGGTGCTCTATCTGACCTCCCGCCAAAGAGAAATTTTTGAACACCGGTAAGCCTATTTGCAGACCGGCGCCGCCGTAGAGCTTAATTGCATTCTCTTTGTCGTTCAGCGGATACATCGTTTGAATACC
Source organism: Paludibacteraceae bacterium (assembly GCA_017541805.1). Classification (GTDB taxonomy): domain Bacteria; phylum Bacteroidota; class Bacteroidia; order Bacteroidales; family Paludibacteraceae; genus Colicola. The sequence continues at coordinate 2,041 of JAFXYK010000031.1, read as the reverse complement.
GATAGGTACGTTTACGGTACCTACACGCTGTTTCTCCGACCAATTATGACCATACACGCGGTGGGTATATTGTTCACCGTCACTATCGCCCTGACCTTGCCATTCATACACATCATTAATCACACCTTTGTCCCCGTAATAGTCAAAAGCGATGCCGGCACTTACACCCCAGTTCTCATGGAAGAAGTACGCATAGTTGAAACCTATTGTGGCGCCGAGACCGCCTTTGGCGGCATCGTTCGTTCTGGCGGGAGAGTAGCCTAAGCGGGAATAACCCAAACCGGCGTAGCCCTGAATATGATGACCTTTATTGGTCTTCTGCGGCTTTTCTGCCGGTTTCGCCGGTAATTCTTTGGTCACCGTCTTACACTGGATGGAGAAAGTGGTGTCCTCGTAGATCGTGATGATATGGAGGGAGTCTTCTTCTACACGAGAAGGAACCGTAGCGGTCACTTTGATTTCTGTAGGAGGAGTAGGCTTCTTGCTGATGGTGATCACGCCTTTTTTGACGGTCACTTGCATGTCTTTGTCCAACACTTTGCGCAAGACCGCACGTGCCGATTGCTTCTTAAACTGAGCCGTGATAGGTTTATTCAGATCAAGGTCTTCCGCTTCGTACTTAATCTGATAACCGGTCTTAGCTTGCACATCTTTGATCACTTGTTCCAGCCGCGCATTCTTGTACGATTTGGAAAAAGTGTTGTGCTTTGACTTAGAAGCAGAGAAAGCAGGAGTTGCTATTAACAGCCCTGCAATCATGGTAAAGATTAGTAGGATGTGTTTCATGAAAAATTATTTGTTGTTATATTGATTCATGGTTCTGTCAATTCCTTGTAAGCAGAACGAAGGAATGATCTCGGAAGTTATTTTGAGGCGCTCGTCGATCTGTTTCTTCTCCTCGTCGGTCCATTCGCCGAGGACGAAGTTGATCTGTGCGCCGCGTGTGTACTCGTTGCCTATGCCGAAGCGCACGCGCGCGTAATTTTCCGTACCTAAGACGGATTGGATGTTTCCCAAACCGTTGTGACCGCCATTCGAACCCTGTTTGCGAATACGAATCGTACCGAAGGGCAGGTTGAGGTCATCGACCAGCACCAGCATGTTCTCCACAGGTATTTTCTCCTGTCCCAGCCAGTAGCGAACGGCGTTGCCGCTGAGGTTCATATAGGTGGACGGCTTGAGCAGCACCAGTTCGGCATTCTTGACGCGGCAGCGTCCGACGAAGCCGTAGCGTTTGTCTTCCCACTTCACGTCTTTCGATGCAGCAAACGCATCGATCATCATAAAACCGATGTTATGGCGTGTACCTGCGTATTCGTCGCCGATATTACCAAGTCCGACTATTAAGTACTTTGCCATCGTGTTCTAACATTAAGGGCGAGCATAATGCCCGCCCTTATTCATTAAGCTTGTTTGCTTTGGCGTGTTGCCTTAACCTCAGCGACGCAAGCGTCAGCAGGGTTAACGAAGCACAAACCATCTACCTTCACGTCGCCAACAGCGATCTTCTTACCAAGACCAAGCTCGGTAACGTCGATGTTGATGCGATCCGGGAATGCGGTGTAGATACCTTTTGCTTTGAGTTTGCGCATGTCCTGAACCAACTTACCACCGGCTTTAACACCTTCAGCAAGACCGTTCAACTGAACCGGGATCTCAACGACTACCGGCTTCTTAGCGTCTACTGCGAGGAAGTCGATGTGCAGCGTCTTACCATCAATCGGGTGGAACTGAAGTTCCTTAACGATAGCTTTGGTCTTGGTGTCACCTACGGTGAGGTCAACGATCTGAGTGTCCGGGCTGTAGATCAGTTTGCGAACGTCAGCAGCTGCTACCGTAAAGGTGCAACTCAGACCACAACCGTAAATGTTACAATGAATCAATTCCTCTGCGCGGAAAGCCTTAGCGGCCTTCTTGCCGTACTCGCTACGCGGAGTACCTACCAATGCGAATTCTTTCATTTGAATAAATTTGTTTTGTGTTACTTAATACCGTGTATTCCATCACACGAGCCTTTTTCATAATTAACCCCTCCTTGGAG
>JAFXYK010000030.1 GCA_017541805.1 Paludibacteraceae bacterium | reverse complement strand
TAAGTATGCAGGAAAAAGACCGGCATAGCATGCCGGAAAATAAACAAAATATTAACCCGCCGGATGGTATCCGGCACAATAAACAAAGCGTATGGCAAAGGTAACAACGATGTCAGGAATTGCGTCCATATCAGGGCGCTTTTATTGTTTTATCGGGTTTAAGATATGTCGTGCAGAGAAGAGCACGATGACTGCTGTAATCGCGGAGAGTGTATCGCTAATCGGGATGGACCACCATACGCCGTCTAAAGGATCTGCAAAAACTTTTGGCAAGAGTATCGCCAGCGGAATGAGGTACAGCACTTGGCGGGTGAGACTAAGGAAGATCGCGCGACCGGCTTTACCGATAGAGGTGAATAAGTTACCGGTCACCATCTGGAATCCGATGATCAGCATCGTGGAGCATATGATACGCATCGGCATGATCGTCTGTTCTACCAAGACCGGATCGGCTGTGAACACACGCGTCACCAAAGCAGGGAAGAACTCCCCTAAGATGAACATGACGCCCATGGCGCCTGTCGCGTACGCGCTCGTTATATAGAAGGACTTAAGTACCCGGTCGTATTTCTTGGCGCCGTAGTTATATCCCGCTACCGGTTGCATTCCCTGGTTAAAGCCCATCACGATCATCGCAAACACAAACGTCATGCGGTTGATTACTCCGTATGAGGCGATTGCCATGTCGCCGCCGAAAGCTTTGAGTTGGTTATTGATGATGATGACTACAAAGCAATGCGCGATGTTATACAGGAATGGGGACAGACCGATTGCCAAAGAGCGCCGTGTGATATGACGGTTAAGACGCCAAATCCCCCGATGAAATCGGACTAATTCGCTCTTGTCCATGAATTTGGTCAGCTGCCAAACCACCGCCACGGCCTGGCTGAGCACCGTAGCTAACGCCGCACCGCGAACGCCCATGTCGAAACCGAAGATGAAGATCGGGTCCAGGATGATGTTGATCGTTACCGCAACGATCGTTGCCGTCATCGAGAAACGCGGATGCCCCGCTGCGCGTAACATCGCGTTGAGACCGAAATAGATATGCGTGAGGATGTTTCCGAACAGGATGATCTCCATGTACTCATGCGCATACCCTAAAGTATCTTCACTGGCGCCGAAGGACATCAGGATCGGATCCAACCATATCAATCCGACCACCATCACGATGGCAGAGAGGATGATATTGAGCACGATCACATTACCCAACACACGGTTCGCGCGCTCGTAGTCTTTCTCTCCCAAGTAGATAGACAGGAGTGAAGAAGCACCGATGCCGACCAAGCTGCCGAAGGCCGCACATATATCCATGAACGGTTTCGCTACCGTCAAAGCGCCAAAAGCCAAAGCTCCGCACCCGCGACCGATATAAATACTATCGACGATATTATACAGCGAACTGGCCGTCATTGCAATGATAGCAGGCAGTGCGTATGTCAATAGCAGCTTATGTACCGGCGCTGTGCCGAGTTCAGCGGTTTTGCTCATATCCGGGATACTAAGATACGATGGCTTTGGCTATTTTCTCAAAGGCTTCAGCAGCCGGATGACCCGCCTGCAAAGCGATAGGTGTTCCTTCATCGCCACCTTCGCGAATAGACTGTACTAACGGAATCTGACCTAACAACGGAATCTGTAACTCCGTTGCCAGTTCTTTGCCACCATCACGACCGAAGATATAGTATTTGTTTTGCGGCAGTTCCGCCGGTGTGAACCATGCCATGTTCTCGATCAGACCGAGGATAGGCACATTCACTTTCTCGTTGCGGAACATCTCCACGCCTTTGCGTGCATCGACGAGTGCTACCGGTTGCGGTGTTGTCACGACGATGACGCCCGTCAACTGCAGAGCCGAGATCAGCGTCAGGTGAATATCACTCGTGCCGGGAGGCAGGTCGATCAGAAAATAATCCAACTCTCCCCAGTGTGCATCATCGATGAGTTGCTTGATGGCATTCGATGCCATACCTCCTCGCCATATAACCGCTTGATCGGGGTTGACAAAGAAACCGATAGACAGCATCTTCACGCCATATTGCTCAATAGGTTCGATTAGTGTGCGGCCGCCTTCTTCTACGGAATACGGACGGCACTCCTCGGTATGGAACATCTTCGGCATCGAAGGACCATGGATATCCGCATCCAACAAGCCTACGCGGTAACCCGCTTGCGCCAGCGCCACCGCTAAGTTCGCCGTCACCGTCGATTTACCGACCCCGCCTTTACCACTGTGAATAGCGATGATATGCGAGGCATGAATTTTAGGAGCGGTATCTTTCACCTTTAACCTTTCCTCTTTCACCTTTACGTGGATGTTAGCCACCACGTTTGGATCAATATACGTCTGCAAAGCCACTTCCGCCGCTTTGAGCACGGATTTCATAAACGGGTCATTATCTTTCTGGAAGATCAGCGAGAAAGACACCTCGAATCCGGAGATACGGATATCGTCCTCCAGCATGCCGCTTTCGATCAGATCTTTCCCCGTTCCCGGGTAGCGCACATGGCGTAATGCATCAATGATTTGTTGCGGATACATCGTTTATCTCAATTTTGCGTCCTAGTGTATATAAAATAAGATAAAATCTTTTGAATGATTTTAGCGCTTTGCTTTTTGTGTATTAGTCTGCTTGATCATCTATAAAAGTGAACTTTTCTATCTGCTCAATCACCCTAATCCACACTCCTTTGGAGTAAATCATTCAAAAGCGATAAAAATAGATAAACTATGCAGCGTGTAAGCGCTTAAAACATATACATCGTGCCATCCTTATCCAGTAAGTAGTGCTCCGATTGACCTTTTATGGGGCCGAAATTATATAGGATTCCGATGAATTTACCGGTCAGTCGCATATAATTCCATAATTGTTGTCTATGTTCAATACATAGTTTCTCAACCGCTTTGCATTCCACAATAATGCTATCGTTCACCATAAAATCCACGTAGTGCTTGTGAGCGATTTGCTTACCGTGATACTCAATCCTAAAATAGTATTCCCGTTGGTAAGGTATCTGCCTCTCGTCCAGTAGAATCTGTAAAGCATCTTGGTACATATACTCGTTCAGGAAAGGTCCTAAATCACTATGTACCTGAGCCAAACAGCCGTTAATCGCATAACATTTCTGCTTAAGCTCGTTCAACCAGTCAGGATGAGTATCAACTATGCGTTTTAGCGTGTATTGCATCCTTGTGTCAGCAATCAATTTTATTTATGTTGATTTACTTATTCCACCAATACACCATCAACCGTGTAGGTCTTGCCTGCGCGGAGGATGTAGATGGTGCCGTTGATCATGACCTTGGTTGCCGATGATTGGTCATTGATTTGATCCAAACCTTGGCCCTTCGGCGCAGCCGTATAGGTGGCTGTATAGGCCGCATCGCCGGTAACCGTCTTGAGTTTCGGCGTCCATCCGACGAAAGTATAGGTATATTCTTCGTCGTCGGCTTTGGTCGGCGTCTCGCCGGTATACGTCGGCATCTTACCGTACTCGACCTCCACGCGATCCAGCTCCGTACCGTCTTCGTCGTAGAAGATGACGGTGTAGGTGTTGATGATGCTCTCAAAGACCGCCGTATAAGTAGCATCGCCCGTTACAGCGGTAATCTCTTTGTCCCAACCGGAGAAGACATAGGTATATTTGGCCGTCGTCGGTTTAGATGGCGTCTCACCGCTATAAACCGGCACTTCGCCATAAGCCACTTGGATCGTTTGGAGCAATACGCCGTTATAATTCTTAAAGGTAATAGCGTACGTGCGCGGAGTAGCGGTGAACGTGGCGGTATAAGTCGCCTCGCCGGTGACAGGTTGTATTTCCGGTGACCAACCGGCGAACTCATACGTATAGTGCTCATCGCCCTGGATGGAAGGAATAACCGTAGTAGCAGGTATCTGACCATATTCCACTGTCACTCGCTCCATCTCCGTCACGCCGTCTTCGTAATAGAAGATGATCGTATATGTATTCACCACGCTGTCAAAGACAGCGGTATAGGTAGCCTCGCCTGTTACAGCGGTAATCTCTTTGTCCCAACCGGTGAAGGTGAAGGTGTATTCCGCTGTTGCCGGTTTGGTCGGATCGTCATGCGTCGGAATAACGCCGTATTCAACGGTAGTTTGGTCGATCTGCGAGCCGTCATCATAGAGCCATGTGACGGTATATTGGTTCTTAGATGCGCTGAAAGTAGCCTTGTACGTCGCATCGCCTGTTACAGCTACTACCGTCTTGTCCCAACCGGTGAAGGTATATGTGTATTCGGCTGTACTCTGTTTGGTAGGATCGTCATGCGTCGGCACGATGCCGTATTCCACCTGTGTCTGGTCAATCTGCGAATCATCGTCATTGAGCCATGTGATGGTATATTGGTTCTTGGTGCTACTGAAAGTAGCGCTATACGTTGCTTCACCCGTCACGGCAACCAGTTCGGCATCCCAACCGGTGAAGGTATAGGTGTATTCGGCCGTCGCCGGTTTAGTGGGCGTGCCGCCTGTGTAGGAAGGTGTAGTACCATACTCTACCTCCGTGCTCTGGAGAACATCCTCGCCATTCTTGAAGGTAATAAGGTACTTGTTCAGTGTGCTGCTGAAAGTAGCGCTATACGTTGCTTCACCCGTCACAGCAACCAGTTCGGCATCCCAACCGGTGAAGGTATAGGTGTATTCGGCCGTCGCCGGTTTAGTAGGCGTGCCGCCTGTGTAGGAAGGTGTAGTACCATACTCTACCTCCGTGCTCTGGAGGGTCTCATCGCCATTTTTGAAGGTAATAAGGTAGGTATTGACGATGCTGTCGAACGTAGCCGAATACGTAGCTTCACCTGTTACCACTACGAGTTCCGCATCCCACCCCTTGAACGAATAGGTATATTGTGCATTGCTCTGCTTAGCCGGTTTCTCACCGTCATACGTCGGCACCTTACCATACGCTACCGCTTCGCTCTGGAGTACTTCTTCGCCGTTCTTGAAGGTAATGAGGTAGGCATTGACAATGCTATCGAACGTAGCTATGTAGGTTGCATCACCGGTAGCCGCTACAATGGCCTTGTCCCAGCCTTTAAACGAATAAGTATATTGCGCCGTATTCTCCTTGGTCGGTTTCTCGCCGCCATAGACAGGCATAGCGCCGTTCTTTACCTCTTGGGATTCCAGCAAAACACCGTTCTCATTCTCGAAACGGATGGTAAAAGCCAATTTCGGATCGCAGGCATAGCAGTAGTAGTTATCCGCAAAAGACTGAAGTATTCCGTTATTCCAAGAGCCGATTATTTCATGGCGAAGTTTCGCTTGTGCGTCTTCATCATAGTAAGACTCGTTACGGGTACGGAACACCCACTCGTTATTCAACCAAGTATATTCGTTGTTTTTAGTCTGATTTCCGCCTTTGTACTCCTTCTCGTATTTTGTCTTGTTAACCCATTCTTTGTTGATGTACTGCTCAATAACTTGTCCAATTTCTTTTCCGGAACCATCATAAGTAAAACTCTGACGTGTACTATATACCCAGTCAGAACCTCCCCAGTTGTAAATTATATAATAATCTGTATTGCCTTTAGCATCAAAAGAATAATAGGTCTTATTAGAGCCAATCCACCAGTTGGTCGTACTGCTCCATCCGACATAGGTTGCTATCATATTTCGACGCCCCTGCTCGTCATATCCATATTCATTACGAATATTTCCCACCCAACCATTACTCCACTTGAAGCTCTGCTCATCAACTGCTCTATCTTGCTCATCATAATAAAACTCAGACTTTGACGTAGGAATCCAATCATTATCTTTCCATCCTTTGTAAGAAGCGGTATAGAGCGTTTTACCCGTTGTGGAATAGAGCGTAGTGTCTTTCTTCTGACCAATCCAAACAGAATCACTTCCGCATTTCCAGGAAGCCGAGAGCGTTTGGCGCTGACCATCAACTACATGATCCACCAAATCGGTTCTGGTCATCGATTTTAATGTCCACTTATCGTTCTGCCACGTTGCAATATGCGTCATGATGTTTGTACCAGCAGCATTGAAAGTATTCACCGTCCGATCCGTAGGAGTCCACGTAACACCATCACTCGTATATTTTGTAGTTGTATCGTTCTTTCCTGCAGTATAATGATAGTCCGTACGGCCTGTGAACAACCATGCTTTATCCTGCCACTTCGAGTTAGTCTCTTTAGTCTTATTACTTCCCGTATATTCCGTTTCGGTGCGGCTGCTATTGACCCAATCTTTCAGATCCGCAGACCATGACATATTAAGCACTTCTGTTACATTGTTACCTGAATATGTTGTTTTCGTTCTGGTATAAACACCTGTCCACTCATCATTCAGCCAGTTGTAAGTGCAATTATCTATCGTTTTATTGGCATCATTATATGCTTTAACCGTCTTAATGTTATTAACCCACTCTGCACTTGCAGCCACCCATTTGTATTGGATTTTTTCCAATTGCAGTGTAGTATTGCCTTTTAACGTGTAATCCTCTTTTTTAGCACCCGTCTTAACCCCCGTTGTCTTATTGAAAGTATAGTTTTCAACATATGTGAGATTATTATACTCATTGTAGCCGGAGTTATTTTGATTAGTAATAGCCCAATCGTTATTATTGACGCTATATTTCTCGTAAAGTGTTTCCTTTCCCGCGGCATTAAACTCCCATGTCTCTTTGGTATTCTTCACCCAAGCGCCGTTAGACCAAGTATCTTTTTCGTAATAGGTCTTCTTGCCGGCGGTATATACCAAAATCTCTTTGGAACTACCTACCCATGCGCCGTTGGTATATGCCGAGTAGTACTCATTGAGGATTGTATTATTGCCGTCATAATCATAGATACGCTTTGTGCCGGCGGACCAATCGGAGCCGTTATGCGCAGTATATTGGATATCCAGCGTCGTCTTGCCGGCGGCGTTATACTCGCGAATACGTTGCTTCGAATACGCTAACTGCCCTGCTGCATTGCGCTCATACGTTGTGAACTCCGTCTCACGACCGGAACCGTCAAAGACATAGGTATATTTCGTATTCACCACCCAGGCATTGTTCACCCAGGCATAAACGAGCCATGCCGTATCCTTACCGGCTACGAAATAGTGTTCCTCGCGAGAGACACCCGCCCAGTCGTTGGTCGTAAAATCCCAAGCGTAAGTAGCCGAGTAGGTGGAAGAAGCAGTCGAAGCCGACTCCTCACGACCGGAACCGTAGCGGGAACCATCGGGGTTAACCGTCCAAATCATCGTACGCGTCGTATCGCCGTACTCATACACCGTTACACTCTCTAACACCGAGTCCACGTTAAACGTCCGCACCGAGTCAATCGGGCAGTTCGCTGCGGCTGCTCGGCGCGGCGCCTTGAAACGCGCTACGACAGAGTCGTAACTGATTGGCGCTACGTACCATTCCGGATCCGGGTCCGCTACGATCGTGTCAACTGCGATACTGTCTCTCGCAACCTCCGTGTTCGCCGCTGTCTCAGCGGCTAAGTCATTTACTTCCTGTGCGTTCATCTCTTGTGCTTCCGCACCTAACGCAAACGAAGTGAAAACAAATAAAGTAAAAAATAGTTTCTTCATATCTGTTTGTAAATTAGTATGCTTGTTCAATCTAGAGCCTCTAGGTTGTCTGGTTTCCTATATTCTGTGCGTACGCAGGACCAGTGCGCACAAAAAAAACGGCGCAAAATTACTGCTTTTTTTTGAGATATTCAAAGAAAAATGGAGAAAAGTGTCAAAAATCTGCTTTTTGCCAAGCAAAATAAGCAAAAGGAGTAAATTCAATAGGAGAAATTTGCGTATGTCGAAAAAAAGTGCTACCTTTGCAGCCGCAAAGGTGAAAGCGATGATAATAACTGATCCGAAAATAGAGAATCCGGTGCTGAAGATGGTGGGCGAGACGGCCGATCGTTTGGGCTTGGAGTGCTATGTGATCGGCGGTTGGGTGCGAGACCTGTTTCTGCACCGTCCTTCGGATGATATAGATGTCGTGGTGGTCGGCTCGGGGATTCAATTGGCGGAAGCAGTGGCAGAGAAACTTGGCAAGGGCGCACATCTGTCTGTGTTTAAGACCTACGGTACGGCGCAAGTCAAGCGAGGCGAGTTGGAACTGGAGTTTGTGGGTGCGCGGAGAGAGAGTTATCAGCATGACAGCCGCAACCCGATTGTGGAAGATGGGACCTTGGAGGAGGATCAGAACCGGCGGGATTTTACCATCAATGCGATGGCGATTTGCCTAAATAAAGCGCGGTATGGTGAACTGCTCGATCCGTTCGATGGAATCGGAGATTTGGAGCGTTGTGTTATTCGAACACCGCTGGATCCGGATATCACGTTTAGCGATGATCCGCTGCGTATGATGCGGGCCATTCGTTTTGCTACCCAACTTGGGTTTGACTTAGACGGCGAGACCTTCGATGCCATCGTGCGAAACAAAGAGCGGATACATATCATCACGAAGGAGCGGATTGCGGAGGAGTTGCATAAAATCATGCTGAGTCGTCGTCCGTCGGAAGGATGGCTTTTACTCGATAAGACCGGATTGCTGCCGCTTATCTTCCCCGAGTTGGCTGCGCTCAAAGGGATTGAGGTAAAAGAAGGACGCGGGCACAAAGATGTGTTCTTGCATACGCTCAAAGTGCTGGATAATGTAGCGGATACCTCCGATAACCTTTGGTTGCGGTGGGCAGCGTTGCTGCATGATATCGGGAAGCCGAAAAGCAAACAGTGGGATCCGCAGGCGGGATGGACCTTCCGAAATCACAATTATATCGGCGCAAAAATGGTGCCGAAGATCTTCGCGAAGATGAAGATGCCGCTGAACGAGAAGATGGAATATGTGAAGAAGATGGTGGACTTGCATATGCGCCCCATCAATTTGATTGAAGATACGGTGACCGATAGTGCGGTGCGACGCTTGCTCTTCGAGGCAGGGGATGATATAGATGACCTGATGCTGCTGTGTGATGCGGATATAACGAGTAGGAACGAAGAGAAAAAAGCCCGATTCCATCGGAACTATCAGTTGGTGCGAGAGAAAATGGTGGAGCTGGAGGAACGAGATCGGATTCGTAATTTCCAACCGCCGGTAAAGGGCGATGAGATCATGGAGATCTTGCACTTGGAGCCCTGCTCGACCGTAGGGGAATTGAAGATGGCAATCAAGGATGCGATACTTGATGGCATCATCCCCAATGAGTATGAAGCCGCAAAAGCCTATATGCTGAAACTTGCCCATGAGAGAGGGCTCTGTTAAAAATTTGATATTGGAAATTTGATATTTGAAATTTAGTAATATGATTTACAGATTTACATTTTCGTGTGAGGAAGGGGATCCGAACTTCCGCCGCGTATTTGAAGCCGACGCAGATGCTACGTTTCTGGAGCTGCACGAGGCAATCTTGAAGAGTGTGGGCTATCCTGACGATCAGATGACCTCTTTCTTCCTTTGCAATGACGAATGGGAGAAAGGTCAGGAAGTGACGCTCGTCGAGATGGGCTCGAGTTTTGAGTACGACAATATGGTGATGAATGAGACGCGGTTGAGTGATTTGATTGAAGAGCAGGGTCAACGCCTGATCTATATCTTCGATCCGATGTACGAGCGTTATTTCTTTGGCTCGCTCAAAGAGATCAAAGCCGGCAGTATGAATGGCGTGGAGTGCGTAGAGAGTCGCGGAAAAGCACCGAAACAATTGAAGACCGAAGATCCGTTAGCCGGAGCAGGCAAGAAAGGCGACGATGATTTCCTGTTTGACGACGAGTTCAAGGACGAGTTGGATCTGGGTGACATCGATATGGAGGGCTTCCAAGACCTGAGTTTTGACGATGGCACAATGTTTTAAAACATTGTTGCTGATAGTAGGGCCGACCGGAGTTGGGAAGACGGAGTTGTCGCTTCGTGTGGCGGAGCGGTACGGATGTCCGATCGTCAACTGCGACAGCCGACAAATCTTCCGACATATCCCTATTGGTACTGCGGCTCCGACGGTGGAAGAGCAAGCGCGCGTGAAGCACTATTTCGTGGCTACGCGGGAGTTGGAGGAGGATTATAATGCCGGCCAATACGAGCGCGATGCGCTGACGCTGTTGGACCAACTCTTCCGGTCGCACGACGTGGTGGTGATGGTAGGTGGTTCGATGCTATATGCCGATGCTGTTTGTGAGGGTCTGGATGACCTGCCTACTGTGCCTGCTGCGATTCGGAAGCAAGTGAAAGAACAATACGAGGCCCATGGCTTGGAATGGTTGCAAAGCGAAGTACAACGATTGGATTCGGACTATTGGGATATCGTGGATCGGCAGAATCCCGCGCGGTTAGCGCATTGCGTCGAACTATGCCTCACGACCGGCAAACCGTATTCGTTGCTGCGAACAAACGTACGCAAGGAACGTCCTTTCCGCATCATTAAGGTAGGTTTGGATCGTCCGCGGGCAGAGTTGTACGCGCGCATAAACGAGCGTGTACACCAGATGATAGACGACGGATTGCCGGAGGAGGCGAGAGCGGTGTACCCGAAGCGCCATCTGAATAGCTTACAAACGGTCGGTTATAAGGAGTTATTTGCCTACATGGACGGTGAATATGATTTGAACCGCGCCATCGAATTGATACAACAAAACACGCGTCATTATGCCAAACGTCAATTGACTTGGTTCCGGCGCGATACAGAAATACATTGGTTAAATGCCAAAGAAGCATATGAGAAAAATTTGGATAGCATTGACGCTCTGTTGCGTGCTGATAGCGTGCAAGAAGAATAGCGTGAATTTCAGTTACAGTCCCCAAGAACCGCGTGCAGGGCAGGCCGTACAGTTCAGTAACCTGAGTACGTCGGGAGAAGAATGGTCCTGGTCCTTCGGCGATGGTGCCGTATCGACCATCAAAAACCCGACGCATACCTATAAGAAGCCGGGTACGTACCGCGTGATACTGAAGGTGGATAACAAATCGTCCTGGACGGCGACAAAAGAACTGACCGTGTACGACACGATTCCTACCTTTGTGTGCGAAGATAGCATCTTCTATATCTATCGGGACTATACCTTCACGGCGAATGTGTATAACCCGTATAACTATGAGGTGGAGTATGAGTGGATACTGCCGATCAACATGATCTATGCCTGCATCACGGATACGACGTGGAACACCGCAGCATTGCATCTCTATTTCATCGAACCGCTGGAGGAGGCGCCGATATGGCTGAATGTGATCATGAATGGTGACACGACCCATGTGAAGAAGACGTTCATGGTGCGCGACACGACTACCAACTCGATGTTGATCCGTACAACGGAAGGAGACTACCGCCAGCGTATCTTCGGCGACCGTGCAGAGAGAGCCAAAGAGGACGCCACTGGTTCATCTATCCTCGATGCGGAGCAGGACACCGTACAGATCTATAACGGATATGAGTTTAAGCTGAGCGAGTTGAAGACCGTGTTCCCTGAGTTGGCCGGTTTCCATATCGCCAATCGTAAGATATATTACCGCGAGAGCGGAAACGGCCTTTGGGTAGCGAATATCGATGGTACGAATGCGGTGCAGATAGATGAAGAAGAGTGCGCATATATGACCTTGGATACCCATGACAGCCGTATCTATTGGGCCAACGACCAGGGTGTATGGTATATGCCGTTCATCGGGTCGGATAATAACAAGTTCGTTACGGTTCCCAAGCAACTGAATGATTTCACCAACGTAACCAAACTTGCTGCGGATAAATAAGATTATGCAACCAGATTATATTTTTGAAACCAGTTGGGAAGTATGTAACCGCGTAGGTGGTATTTACGCGGTGTTGAGTACGCGTGCCGCATCGATGCAAGCGGAACATCCCGATAAAGTGTTCTTCTTCGGACCTGATTTCGGAGAGCACAGTGATATTTACTTTAAGGAGGATAAGTCGCTTCTTAAAGAGTGGAAAGTGGAGATTCCTATTCGTATTGGACGGTGGAAAGTGCCGGGTGAACCGATAGCGATTTTGCTGAAGTTCGATGCGCTGTGGGCGCAGAAAGATGCTATCTACGCTTGGGCATGGGATAAATTCCAAGTGCAGAGCCATGCGGCATACGGCGATTATGACGAGTCGTGTCTCTTCGGTTATGCAGCCGGTATGGTGATGGAGAGTCTGTATCATTTTTTAGTTAAAAATCGAAAGCCGAGAGCCGAAAGACCTAATTTCTGTATGCATGCCAATGAATGGCAGACGGCTTTCTCGATTTTCTATCTGGAAGATCATTGTCCGGAGATAGCTACTTTGTTTACCACTCATGCCACCGGAATAGGTCGTTCGATAGCGGGCAACGGAAAGCCGTTGTACGACTATTTTGAGTGTTATAACGGAGACCAGATGGCGGCGGAACTGAATATGGTGAGCAAGCATTCGGTGGAGAAACAAGCGGCGCATTGGGCTGACTGCTTCACCACTGTCAGTGACTTGACTGCACGCGAGTGCAAGCAATTGCTGGATAAACCCGTCGATATCGTCACCCCGAACGGATTCGAACCCACCTATGTGCCGAAAGGAAAAGATTTCGATACGAAACGTGAGCAAGCCCGTGAAGCCTTGCGTCGCGTAGCGGGAGAACAACTCGGCGGAGTTGTGCCGAAAAACGCCTTATTCGTATGTATCTCCGGTCGGCAGGAGTGGAAAAACAAAGGCATCGATGTGTTCGCTTCTGCGTTGGACAAACTGGCACAGAAGATTTACCATAGTCACGAGCAGGAGCGCGAAGTGATAGCGTTTGTGATGATCCCGTATCTGGATAGAGCCCCGTCGCGCAAAGGCAAAGTGAGTGCGGTGTTTGTGCCCTATTATCTGGATGGTCATGATCCGCTCTTCGGAATGACCTATTACGACTTGCTGATCGGCATGGATGTGACGGTTTTCCCGAGTTATTATGAGCCCTGGGGCTACACGCCGCTCGAGTCTTGTGCGTTCCATGTTCCGACGATCACCACCTCGTTGGCCGGTTTTGGCGTATGGGCGGCGCAACAGAAAGATCAGTACGGCGTGATCGTTATTGATCGCAATGACTCGAATTTCAACGTAGTGGCAGAGCATATCGCAGACGACCTGCTGCGCTTTGACCGTCTGACCGGAGAGGAAAAAGCTCGTGCGCGCAAAGAGGCTGCAGCTGTAGCGAAGAAAGCCGATTGGAAGCATTTCTTCAAGTATTACCGCAAGGCCTATGAGATCGCACTCAAACATAGAGATAACCGACTTACAGAACGTATAAACCCAAGATTATTATGAGAAAAAGTCTTATAGCAGCATTGCTGCTCCTTTCACCTTTCACCTTTCACCTTTCAACTATACAGGCATGTACCAATTTTCTCGTAGGCAAGAATGCTTCAGCTGACGGGAGCACTATGATTTCCTATGCAGCCGACTCGTATGGGATGTACGGATTCCTGCATTTCTCTCCTGCTACGGATTATGAAGATGGAGCCATGCGGGATGTGACCGATTGGGACACGGGGCGTCCTCAGCTGCGTATTCCGCAGGTGAAGCATACCTATTCGGTAGTAGGAAACATGAATGAGTGCCAAGTGACGATCGGTGAGACCACTTGGGGCGGTCGCGAAGAGTTGTGGGACACAGTAGGTGTGGATTACGGCAGTCTGATTTATATCGCGCTGGAGCGCAGTAAGACCGCGCGGGAGGCCATTGAATGGATGATCACGCTGGTGAACGAATACGGCTATGCGTCGGAAGGCGAGTCTTTCTCAATTGGTGACCCGAGTGAAGTATGGATCATGGATCTGATTGGTAAAGGACCGGGTAAGAAAGGTGCTAACTGGGTTGCGGTACGTATTCCCGATAATGCCATTGCGGCGCACGCGAACCAGGCGCGAATCACCACATTGCCGCAGGCGAAAGCACGCAAGACCAAAGAGCAACGCCGTTTGGAGAAGAAATTGAATTGCGTATGCAACGGCGATTGGATGTATGACAAAGACCTGATCGCGTTTGCGCGCGCAAAGGGATATTTTAAAGGTGCAGATAAGGACTTCAGTTTCCAAGCTGCTTATAACCCATTCGATTTCAGCGGGTTATACGTGTGCGAAGCACGTGTATGGTCTTTCTTCCGCCATTTCAGCGATGATATGGACCGCTATTACGATTATGCTACGGGTGCCACTTTCCGTGCCACGAACGGAAAAGATGCAGGCGAGCATATGCCTTTATGGATCATTCCGAATCGCAAAGTGAGTGCGCAAGATCTGAAGGAATGCATGCGCGATGAATATAAAGGTACTCCGCTTGATATCACACAAGGAACCGATGCCGGTCCATGGAATAGCAAACTGCGTTTCGGCGGACTCGGTTTCAAACTGAAAGATGAGCAAGACACGATGAAGGTGACGCAATATTGGTATGAGCGTCCGACGGCTACCCAGCAAACGGCATGGTCCTTTGTAGGCCAGATGCGTAGTTATAACAAGAACGGTATCTTCTGGTTCGGCGTGGATGACGCGGCTTGCAGTTGCTATATCCCGATGTACAGCTGCATCAATCATGTGCCGGAATGCTTTGCGGAAGGGAATGGCGACAGTTATACCTTCTCTCCCACGAGTGCATGGTGGACCTTTAACATGGTGGCTAACTGGGCGTATACCAAATACAGTCGCATGTACCCTCATGTGCGCGAATTGCAGCAGATATGGGATGATAAATTCAATACACAAGTGCCCGGTGTAGATGCAGAAGCGGCATCTCTTGGTGATGACGAAGAGCGTGCATTCCTTACCTCATACTCCTGTTCGCAGGCAGAGAACGTAGTGGTAGATTGGCAACGGTTGTACATCTACCTGATCACAAAATTCATTGACGGTCAGGAGCGCAAAGAAGAAAACGGACAATTCAAACGCAATCCGTACGGACATAGCTGTGGACCGAATCGCTTAGCCATGCCGGAAAATTTCCTGCGTATGGTGGCGCCGGAAATCACGCATGAGTGATAGGATAGTGATTAGAAGCGATAGCAGAAGCTGACGAACCAACTCCATTCGGACATGTATTGACCGGATACCTTCGGATGCCGAACGAGGTTATTGAGCCCGAAGTCATATCCGCCTTGCAACCGGTAGCGGTCCCATTCCAAACCTCCACCTACACCCCATTGAATGTTCGCGCGAACGATATCGTCGGTCATGCGGTCATAGGGCGAAGTGGCTACACCGATGGTTTCCAACCAGCTCTTCGTACCATCACTGAGATGGTTCTGAAGGTAGTCATTCTCGGCCAAGCCGATATGAAGCTGCGGACCGGTGAAGAAAAAGAGGTTGAGTTGTTTCCAAAGCGGAATGGTATAGTACATCCGTACAGGCACCGTGAAGTTATGCTCCAAGACGCGATGGCGGATATACTCCGTCTGCACAGAAGGAGCGTCCATTGAGCGCCAATGCTGGTCGTTCCGACCGTAGATAAGCGTATAGAGCACACCTGTTTGGATATCAAAATGCTTCGGCAGCGCGAAGGTAAATGTAGCGCCCATACGAATACCATGGAGATATATCTCCGGGAAAGAGATATCATGGGGCCGCTGCCAATGCTGCGTAAAGCCCACCTCCAGACGGTAGTCCACATGGAAAGTGTACGGATCTTCTTTTACTTCTTTTTTACTAGGGTCAAAGAATGTATTATCCGCTATCTGATACGCCGGTTTATTGATATCATCGGCCCATGCGCAGGCGGCGCACAAACTGATAAAACATACTATAGTTGCAATTCGTTTCATAGCCATAAGGCACGATAAATCCGTAAATCGGCTGCAAAATTACTAAAATTAATTGAAATACGCAAAAAAAATTGTAAATTGTACTCATTTCGCACATATTTGCCCTATTATAAGCGTAATTTGAAGGTCGCTTTTCCTGTGATGCTAACTCAGTTTGGAGCAGCATTGGTGGGATTGGCGGATTCCATCATGGTGGGACACTACGGAACGACTGATCTGGCGGCTGTCAGTTTCTCCAATGCGCTCTTTTTCACCGTGATGGTGTTCTCAATGGGTAATATGATGGGAATAACGCCCTTGGTGGGGTATGCGCACGGTGAGTTGGATAAGTTTGCCGAAGGGAGCACCGAGTACAAGGACGCGCAGCAGCAGATTTCGTCCTACTTCGCTAACGGTCTTATCTATATGGTGGTCGTGAGCGTGTTTTCTCTTTTGCTTTTGGCGCCATGTATTCCGCTGCTGCCGCATTTCGGTCAGGAACCGGAGGTGGCCTCTTGTGCGCGCGCGTACTATATTTTAATAGTGCTATCCATCATACCTTTCATGCTATTCTGCTTCTTTCGGCAGTTTATGGAAGGACTTGGCAACACATGGGTGGCGATGGTGATCACGATAGGTTGCAACGTGCTTAATATTGTATTGAACTGGGTGCTGATTTTTGGGCACTTCGGCTTTGAACCCATGGGAGCGACCGGTGCGGGTTTGGCCAGTCTGATCTCTCGTGCGCTGATGCCGATATGCTTTATCATTGCGTTGTGGCTCAAGACAGAATGGCGGAGTTATATCACGCGGATACGGTGCATCATGATACAACGCGGTGAGGTGCTTCTGCTGTTCCGGATAGGTGCGCCGATAGGTATTCAGTCTTTTGCGGAGGCTTTCCTCTTCACCGCATCGTTCATCATCATAGGATGGATCAATAAAGAAGCGCTGGCGGCGCATCATATAGCGAATCAGATGTGCGACCTGACGTTTATGCTGGCGTTGGGTATCGGGGCTGCAACGACCATCCGCGTCTCGCATCAGTTAGGCAAAGGCGACCTGCAGGCAGTGCGTATGGCCAGTCGTGCGTCCATCCATCTTTGTCTAATGATGAATACCATCGGAGCCGCTGTGATGATCTTCGGTCGGGACGTGATACCGTATATCTTCACCAATGATCCGGCAGTGATATCCACCGCCTCCACGCTGCTGCTTATCGGAGGCCTTTTCCAATATGCAGACGGACTTCAGTGCGTCGGGGCTGCTATGCTACGCGGCATACAAGATGTGCGTGTGCCGATGCGAATTGCTTTTATTGCCTATATAGTAGTCGGTTTACCCTTAGGTTTATGTCTGGCTTTCCCGCTCGGATTGGGTGCGAAGGGTATGTGGCTGGCCTTCATTCTCGCCCTCGCTATACCTGCCGCGCTATTTCATATACGATTTGCAAAACAATTTAAACGATTAGAATATGGAACCCAAACAAGTATTTGACATCTTTGCTCAGATATGCAAAGTGCCGCGTCCCAGTAAACATGAAGAGAAAATCAGCCAATGGCTGCAGGATTTTGCTGCGCAACATGGCATCGAGTGTGTGGCTGATGAGGCGATGAACGTCATCATGCGTGTACCCGCTACGCCCGGATATGAGAATCATAAAGGAGTGATTCTGCAGGCACATATGGATATGGTGTGCGAGAAAAACGGGGATGTAACTCATGATTTCATGACCGATCCGATTGAGACCTATGTGGACGGAGGATGGCTGAAAGCCAAAGGTACGACACTTGGTGCAGACGATGGTATCGGTATCGCCATGGCTTTGGCTGCTATCACAGACAAAGAGTTGGCGCACCCGGCTATCGAATGCCTGTTCACGGTGGATGAAGAGACCGGCCTCACCGGAGCCATGAAACTGCAGGACGGCATGCTCAATCATAAACGACTCATCAATCTGGACTCCGAAGATGACGGCCAGATCTTCATCGGCTGCGCCGGCGGTATTGATACCTTAGCAAAGATGCACTATCAAGGTGAAGGGTTAGAGGCGAAAGGTGAAAGGATTGCCATTCGGCTGAGCGTCACTGGTCTGATGGGTGGTCATTCGGGTGATGATATCAATAAAGGTCGTGCGAACGCCAACCAGATTCTCGTATGGTTCTTAGCACGTCTCTGGCCGCAGACGGAGGTACAATTGGCTTCTATCCAGGGCGGTAACCTCCGCAACGCGATTGCGCGCGAGGCGGAGGCGGTCATCGCGATTCCCATGGCTTTCAAAGAGCAGATCCGTATCGAGTGGAACCATTTTGTTGCTCAGATGGAAGGAGTGTTCGGAGAAGTAGAGAAAGAGATGCGTTTGGAACTGGAGACCTGCGACATGCCTCAGACCTTCATTCCGACGGACAAGGCATATCGCCTTATCATGGCGCTGTGCGAATGTCCGCACGGTATGATTGCGATGAGTAAAGAGATGCCGGGACTCGTAGAGACTTCTACGAACTTAGCTTCCATCAAGATGAGGGATGGGTATATCGAGATTAATACTTCGCAGCGTTCTTCTATTGAGAGTTCGAAGCACCATCTCAAATGGGCAGTAGAGCAAGCATTGGCGATGGCATGCGATGAGGTGACGCACGGCGACGGTTATCCGGGTTGGGCACCAAATCCGAAATCGGAATTATTGGAAGTTGTTAAGAAATCCTATGTGGATCTCTTCAAGGCTGACCCACAAGTGCTGGCTATCCATGCCGGTTTGGAATGCGGACTCTTCCTGGAGAAATATCCGTATCTGGACATGGTATCCTTCGGTCCGCAGATGGTTGGCGTTCACTCTCCGCAGGAGCGTCTGTCTATCCCGAGCACCGAGCGTTGCTATAAATGGCTTCGCCAAACACTACAATCCTTATAATTAGGTATTGCGTATATCAAAAAAAAGCAGTAATTTTGTCGCCGATTTCGGCGACAGCGAAAAAAGATGCAAAAAATAGCCGTCATAGGACTTCCGAAAAGCGGGAAGAGTGCCCTTATGCAAGCCTTGCAAAATCTGGCTGATAAGGAGCGGCAAGCCATGCAGTTTACCGAGGTACATCACTCGGATGAGTTGCACGGTCATGCCTATGACGTGGTACTGCAGGTAGTGGACTCCACGCGATTGGAAGAGTCCCTCATGCTCACGCCGCATATCATCGATGAGCAGGAGAAGATAGTCATCGCTATCGGTCGGTATGACCTGTTACAGAAAACCGATCACACACTGAATATTCCGAAACTGGAGCAACTCATCGGTGTTCCGACATGTCGTGTGTCGGTGCGATTGAACTACGGTCTGCCGAATTGTTTGTCTGTCTTGCGGGAAGTGGCGGCACGGCCTGTCTCCAAGGCGCACCCGATTTACCACTTACGTGATCAAGACGATGAGGACACCTACCGCGCTTATGTGCACGGTGTGTTAACCGAGACCCTCACTCACGCGAAGAATGACAAACACCAGACGCGTCTGGAGCGTATCGATAAAGTGCTGACTAATCCTTGGCTCGGTTTCCCGATCATGCTGGCGATACTCTATCTCGTCTTCTGGTGTACGTTTACCTTAGGCGGCTATCCGCAAGAGTGGATTGAGACCGGTATAGATGACCTATGCGAGTGGTGCCATGACACCATGGCGGAAGGATGGTTGAGCAGCTTATTTATTGACGGTGTACTCAAAGGAGTCGGTGCGGTGCTGGCGTTCCTGCCGAATATCATTATTCTGTTCTTTTTCATCTCCCTGATGGAAGATAGCGGATACATGGCGCGTGAAGCGTTTATCATGGACCGGATCATGCACAAGATAGGCCTGCATGGACGTAGTTTTATTCCTATGCTGATGGGCTTCGGATGTAACGTACCGGCTATCATGGCGGCGCGCGATATCCAGAATCCCAAAGACCGCGTGTTGACGATGCTCATGGTACCGTTCATGTCATGCTCCGCGCGACTACCGGTGTATATGCTGTTTGTAGGCACGTTCTTCCCGGGAAACAAAGCACTCGTGATGATCTCGATGTATGCCATCGGAGTCTGCCTCTCTGTGCTCTTTGCTGTCATCATGAAGCGTACACGATGGTTCCGGCAAGAAGAGGATGATACGGTGAATGAGTTGCCGGAGTTCCGTGTGCCGCGTGCCCGAAACACAATGGCGCATATATGGGAACGCGTGGCCGATTATCTGCAGAAGATATGTACCGTTATCCTATGGGCATCGATCATCATTTGGGCGCTCGAGTATTTCCCGACGCAAGACTTAGATGATCTGGAGCACTCCTATCTTGCCTCTATCGGCCAGTTTGTGGCACCGCTATTGGAACCGCTTGGCTTCGATTGGAAGATGTCCGTATGTCTGCTGACCGGTCTTCCGGCAAAAGAAGCCATCGTCTCCACACTCGCTATCCTCTATGGAGGTGACATTAGTGCAGCAGGTTTCACTCCGCTGACTGCTTTCTGCTTCATGCTCTTTGTGCTGCTGTACTTCCCATGTGTAGCCACAATCGCTACGCTGCATCGCGAAGCCGGCCGAAAGTGGGCATGGTTCACGGTGTTCAACAGCCTCTTCCTCGCTTGGTTCGTCTCGTTCCTTGTATATCAGATAGGAAGTTTATTCTAAACCACAAAAAATAGACGCCCGTCTGGACGTCTATTTTTTTCTAGATATCTAGAATTCTAGAACTCTAGTATTACTTTAAGCTTACGCTTAGTACGTCTTAGCCACAAGGGCACGACTTACTTCAGCTCTGCCAAGTACTTAATCGTACGAACCATCTGGCTGGTGTAGCTATTCTCGTTGTCGTACCAGCTAACAACCTGTACCTGATAGGTATCCTCGTCGATCTTAGCAACCATCGTCTGGGTAGCATCGAAGAGCGAACCGAACTTCATACCGATAACGTCGCTGGAAACGATCTCATCCTCGGTGTAACCGAAGCTCTCGGTAGCAGCAGCCTTCATAGCAGCGTTGATACCCTCTTTGGTGATGTCTTTACCCTTAACAACTGCAACCAGGATAGTGGTAGAACCGGTCGGAGTCGGAACGCGTTGTGCGCTACCGATCAACTTACCGTTCAGCTCCGGAATAACGAGACCAATAGCCTTAGCAGCACCGGTGCTATTCGGAACGATATTCTGCGCACCTGCACGGCTACGACGGAGATCACCCTTACGTTGCGGACCATCCAGAATCATCTGGTCACCCGTGTAAGCGTGGATCGTGCTCATAATACCGCTCTGGATCGGAGCGTATTTGTGCAGAGCTGCTGCCATCGGAGCGAGGCAGTTGGTCGTACAAGAAGCTGCGGAGATAATTTTGTCTGCCGGAGTCAGGGTCTTGTGGTTTACGTTGTAAACGATGGTCGGAAGG
>JAFXYK010000029.1 GCA_017541805.1 Paludibacteraceae bacterium | reverse complement strand
CCTAAGAACATGCAGGTCTCTTATGCCTGTACGTACCAGAAAGGGGACGTGCGAGCCGGGGATACGGCGAAGATCGCCTTCACGAATATGGCAGGTATGACCATCGAGCGCATCGAGGTGTATGTCAAGTCGAATAAGTCGTCCGGAGCAGGGAATTTTACGGTGATCGCCAACGGCGAGACCGTAGCAACCCAAAGCGGCACTTTCCAAGAGTGGGTAGGTGCTTATGACAAAGACACCTATCATCCGATAACCCTGCTCTCCGAAGCCCTGCAAGGCGTGGAGGAACTGTCTGTCGCGTTGGTAGGAACGACGAACTCCTTGCATATCGAGCAATATGTGATCGAATATGCAGAGGCGGCACCGCGCACCGTCACGCTCATGAACGGCAATGAGGTCTATACGACCTTGACGGAAACGGCTGCAGGGGCAGGAGTGACGCTTCCTCGCTTGCCGGACCAATCGTCTTGGACGTTCGAAGCATGGAGTCCTAAGGAGTTTTGGGAGACAGACCATATCTCGTATGCTGACCTGCTGTTCCCTGAGACGAAGTGTTTTCCTGCGGAAGATATGACTTTGTGGGCGGTCTATAAGCAGGATTCTGCATCCGAAACCTCGTCGTATGTGACCGAATTGGCGACAGGCGTGTATATCTACGAGAACAGTGCGATACACAAGGTCATGAGCGGAGTGCCGGAGAACGGTATCATGGAGAGTGAATACCTGGATGTGCAGGACGAACAGCAGCACTATTTAGTGGAGTTCCAAAGCGACACAACGGCCTTCATCACGCACGCGCAAACCCACACGCCTATCGGCTATTCGTCGGACGCTGCATTGGTCGCAGAGGCATCCCTTTGGAACGTATATCACGAAGGGGAAGAGACGCTTTTCTATGCCGCGATTGGCAAGAAGAACTATGTCCTGTGGCCGGATTTGACAAGCGGTGATGGCTCTATAGACTACACCGGTTTGATAGCAGCTGATCCGGGGCCGTCCCCGATACGCTTGCGGTCCACGTTGATCCCTGAGCGGATGATCGTGTACACCTGCCATCCGGAGGCGCAAGGTTTGGAGAACATCTACACGAACGGGCTGCAGAACGAACGGACACTGATGCGCTTCGGGGCATATGAACTCATCCTCCGCAATGGACAAAAAGAATTAATCGTATGGTAAAAACAGCACTTATAACCGGTTTGCTTTCGGCGATCTTAGCCGGAGAGTATAACCCAAAGACCCTGTCTGCGGCGAAGCAAGACAGCATTCTCGCTGTCGGCGTGCAGACGGAGGAATATAACCGTTATCGGCTGGAGAGTGAGAACGAACAGCGTATCTTCCGGCATTCGTCCACGGCGGATTGGTATATCGTCGATACGCAGAAGAACAACAAACGTACGGCTTTAGGCAAGGACCTCGGGCAAGTGAGGGACGCAGTGATGAGTCCGAACGGGCGGTATATCGCCTTTGCCAAGGACAATAACCTCTATATCCATAAACTCGATTTCGGCACCGAAGTGGCGGTGACCAAAGACAGCGACCCGGATATCATCAATGGTATCGCCGATTGGTTGTACGAAGAGGAATTTGGCACGACGGCACTCTTTGCCTGGTCGCCGGACTCCAAACAACTGGCTTTTGTGCGCCTCGACGAACATGAAGTGCCGTCCTTCAGTTGGCAGAACTACCTCGGGGATGACCAATATCCGCAGTACCCTACGGCGGACACGCTGCGTTATCCGAAGGCGGGTTGCAACAATGCCAAAGCGTCCGTCTGCGTCTATGACGTAGCTACCAAAGCCATTCATACCATGCAGGTCAATACCGAGCAAGCCGATGTCTATTTCCCGCGTCTGCATTGGACGCCGGCAGGCGAACTGCTCGTGCTGCGCGTCAACCGTGACCAAACGAAGATGGAGATCTTCTCCTGCAATGCCAAATCGACGATGGCGCATGTGATCTATAAGGAGCAGTCCGACAAGTATTTCGTGGACTATGAATTGTTTGACCAATGGCAGTGGCTCTCCGACGGACGTATCATCGCCCTGAGTGAGAAAGACGGCTGGAGACGGGCGTATCTGCTCAATGCACAAGGCTTTGAGCAGAAAGTGCTCACGCCGGAAGGCATCGACGTGACGGCCATCTATACCGTGGAGGAGAAGAGTCAGACGCTTTATTACCAAGCTGCTCCGACGCCGGCGACACGCCAACTCTACGCGGTGAATATCAAGAAAGGGACTATCACCCAACTGACCACCGAAGAGGGAACCTATACAGCGCGGTTCAGCAAGGACAGCAAGCGCATGATCGAGTGCTTCCATTCGTTCACTACGCCGAATGTGTACACTTTATGTACAGTGGATGGTGGTAAGTGTAAGAAAGTGGAGGTGCTGGAAGATAATGCCGCGCTGAAGGAAGCATGGGAAGCGAATCACATTGCCGAACCGGAACTGATCAAGATTCCGAACGCCAACGGCCAAGATCTGGAAGCGATGCTCCTGCGTCCTCTAACCTCTAACCCTCTAACCCCTAACCCCTTAGTCCTCATGCACTACAGCGGTCCTTCCAGTCAGCGCGTGCTGAACCGCTGGCGCAAGAAGTTCGAATACGCCTTGGTGGAAGCCGGCTATGCGGTGCTGATCGTCGATACCCGCGGCGGTGACTGCAAGGGTAGGGCATGGCGGAATGAGACCTATATGAGTCTCGGTCAGAAAGAAGCGGAGGACCTCATTGCCGCGGCGAAATGGGCGGCACAAAGAGATGATATAGACGGCAACCGCATGGCGATCCTCGGATGGAGTTACGGCGGTTATCAGACGCTTTATACGATGAGTACCAAGGCCCATCCCTTCAAGGCCGGTGTGGCGATCGCGCCGGTGACAGACTGGAAACTGTACGACACGGGTTATACGGAGCGTTATATGCGTCGCCCGCAGGTGAACCCCAGAGGTTATCGCGAAGCCTCGTTGCTCAATAAGGCAGAGGACCTGACCGGCGACGTGCTTATCATCCATGGCACGGCGGACGATAACGTACATGTACAACATACGATGCAGTATATCGATGCCCTCGTGCGCGCGAATAAGCAGTTTGAGATGCAACTCTATCCCGACGATAACCATCATTTGCGCAAAGGCAACAATGCGCCGCATATGCACCAGAGAATAATTAACTTCTTAAATAAAAACTTATGAACAAACATCTGAAAATCATCACCATCATCGCTATGATGTTTCTCTATGCGATGATCGCGTTTGTGACGAACCTGGCAGCTCCTGTAGGTAAGATCTGGGAGGAGAGTTTTGACGGCAATCCGCACTCGGGTATCTACGGTATGTTAGGTAATTTCTGTAACTTCCTGGCGTACCTGATCATGGGTATTCCGGCAGGTAATTTCCTGGCTAAACGCGGTTATAAGAAGACCGCATTGGTAGCTATTCTCTTGGGCTTGGGCGGTATTATAATCCAGTGGCTGAGCGGCGTGACAGATAGCTTTGCTATCTACCTCGTCGGTGCCCTCATCTGTGGTTTCTGCGTATGTATGCTCAATACGGTGACGAACCCCATGCTGAACCTGCTGGGCGGCGGAGGAAAGAAAGGCAACCAGTTGAACCTCATCGGAGGTACGCTCAACTCCCTGTCCGGCACCTTGACGCCGATGTTGGTGGGTATGCTGGTCGGTGAGTCGCTGAAGGGCAAAGAGATCGATGATGTGAATATCGTGCTTTATATCGCCATGGCGGTCTTTGCGCTCATCTATCTCATCATCCGTGTCACGCCGATGGCGGAGCCGCAGAAAGCGGCGGATAACATCGTCTATGAGCGCAGCCCGTGGGCGTTCCGTCACCTCACCTTAGGTGTCATCGCCATCTTCTTCTATGTCGGCGTGGAGGTAGGTGTACCGGCTGCGCTGATCACCTATCTGCATAAGAATTTCGGCGCCGGATATGACGACGCTACGTTCATCGCCGGTCTCTACTGGCTGCTCATGCTCGTCGGACGTACCATCGGTTCGTTCGTCGGTGGTAAGGTCAGCAGCCGCACCATGGTGATCTGTGTCTCGATAGCGGCGCTCGCGCTCATGGGAAGTGCGATGCTCTTGGGCGACAGCCAACTCGTTAAGATGCCGACGAACTGGTCATTCGAGATGGAGTGCATGCCGGTAGCGGCACTGCTCATCGTACTCGTCGGACTCTGTACCTCGATCATGTG
>JAFXYK010000028.1 GCA_017541805.1 Paludibacteraceae bacterium | reverse complement strand
TTCGGATTGACCTTACTGCCCACGCCAAGATAGAGGTACTGCAATTTCAACTTCTCCGCACGCGCCTTCACAATCATCGAGTTCTCTGATGTCAGAATACCGCACGGAATCCCTGCCTGCTGCAGACACACCATACCCATGCCATCGTACACGCAGAAGCGTTTCATCACTTCGCCTTCGGCGGTATAGTACATGCCGCCGTCCGTCAGACATCCGTCCACATCCGTCAAAAATAATTTTACGTCTTTCATAGGCTCTCAATGATAGAATCTTGTTCCGGGTAAGCATGAGAAGGAGTCAATAACGCCCACCACATGGGCAGCGTCATCCAGCACGACCAGCGTGTGGATGGAGTGATGGTTCATCGTCTCTCCGGCTTCCACTATCTTTGCATTGCGACTAATCGTCTTCGGAGTCTTACACATAACGGAGGAGACAGGTGTCGCGAAGAAGTCCTGGCCCAGTCGTTGCATCGCTCGACGGATGTCGCCATCCGTGATGATGCCTACGAGTGCTTCGTTCTCCACAACGATACCGATGCCCAAGGTGCCCTTCGTCACAATCTCGATGGCTTCGCTGAGCGGCATATTCGGTTGGAGGAACGGCAGGTTGTCCGTGAACATCACATCCTCCACTTTCGCCAAGAGTTTGCGTCCAAGATCGCCTCCCGGATGCAGTTTAGCGAAGTCCGTCGGTTGGAAATGATTCGCCTCCACGAGTGCACATGCCAGCGCGTCGCCTAAAGCTAGCGTGGCTGTTGTGGATGCCGTCGGAATAAGGTTCAAGGGATCCGCCTCGTGCTCTACGGCTATATTCAAGTGGATGTCCGACCAGCGCGCCAAAAGGCTATCGGGGTTTCCGGACATGCCAATAATGCGGATTTTCTTCGCTTGAATGAGCGGCAAGAAACGCAGCAACTCTTCCGTTGCGCCAGAATAGGAGATGGCAAGCACCAGATCCTGTTCGGACAGCATGCCCAGGTCTCCATGATAGGCATCCAGCGGATTGAGGAAGAAGGCAGGCGTGCCGGTAGAAGCCAGCGTAGCCGCTATCTTCGAACCTATATGTCCGCTCTTTCCGACGCCGGTAACGACAATCTTTCCTTTGCAGTTTCGAATGGTTTCAACTGCTTGTAAGAACTCCTCTCCGAGTCGTGGGATAAGTGCCTCGATGGCAGTTGCCTCACATTGCAAGCACTCAGTTGCTTTTTCTATAATTTGATTTGCCATCACAACAAGATTATAATTATTTCAGGTCTTCTGCGTATGTAATTTTACGATTAGCTTCTTCGCCTTCCGCGATATACACTTCTACCTCCGGATTATATTTCATCAAAATGCCCACATCGTCCGTCGCTTCAATCTTTCTCTTCTCTATGGCTCGCATATATGCCGGACCAATCACCAGATAATGGAACGCTTGCGGCGTTTGAGCTCTCATGAACTCTTTTCTATTGCGGATAGCATCCACTTTACCGTTTTTCACTTGATATAATGTATCTGTCACCGGAACAGCTACCGTCACAGCCAAGTGAGTTTTCAGTCCTTCAGCTACACGACTGATAATCTCTTGTGACACGTAGGGTCGTGCCGCATCATGAAACCAATAGAACGTATCCGGATCTTTTTTATCCTCCTTAAGGTACAACGATATTCCATTCCAAGAACTCTCCCATCGCTCATTTCCGCCACTAATTACCCGTTTCACTTTTCTCCATTCGTTCTTGCTTACCATTTCCTCTGTTTCTACTATCCAATCAGGATGCATCACAATTACAATCTCATCAATATAATGGGATATCTCAAACGCATCCACGGAGTGCTCTAACACCGATCGGCCGTCTGCTAACGGCAAGAATTGTTTCGGAGTCTCTCCCCCCACTCTGCTTCCGGTTCCGCCGGCTAATACAAAAACGATATTCTTCATTCTAAAAAAACAATATTGCACAAATTAGCATGCAAAATTACGGAAAAGTTTTTATTTACACAAATAAAAAACTAAAATTCCGATATTTTTGACAAAAATTTGCATAATTGATATTTTTTTTGTAATTTTGCAGCCTAATTATAAACATGCGTTATTGTGCGAATAGGAATAGTAGGGACATCATGGCCGTATAGAGGCGGATTAGCAGCCTTCAATGAGCGTTTGGCAAGGCAGTTTATGGAGGAAGGGCACGAGGTAGAGATATTTACCTTCACTATGCAGTATCCGGACTTCCTTTTCCCAGGAAAGACACAATACTCAGACTCGCCCAAGCCTGACGATCTGTCCATCACTCGCACGATGAACAGCATCAATCCCTTCTCATGGTTCTCTACGGTGCGGAAGATCCGCAAGGCGAAGATAGACCTGGTTGTCATTAAGTTTTGGATTCCCCTTATGGCTCCGTGCTTGGGCACTATCGCGCGCTTATGCCGTCGAAAGGGTATCCGCGTCGTCTCTATCCTTGACAATGTCATCCCGCACGAACCTCATTTTTGGGACAAGTGGCTTATTCGCTATTTTGTACGTAGCGTTGATCGGTTCATAGCCATGTCAGAGAGCGTACGAGAAGATTGTCGGAAATTCCTTCCCGCCAAACGTCATGATGATGTCATGTTCAATCCGCACCCTCTGTACGATAACTTCGGCATAGCGGTACCCAAAGCTGAGGCACGTGCGTATTTGGGTCTTCCAAAAGATAAGACTGTCCTTCTTTTCTTTGGCTTTATACGCGACTACAAAGGTCTTGACCTGCTGATGAAAGCGTACGCAAAAGTCCCCAAAAAGAATCTTCTTTTAGTCGTGGCGGGTGAATTTTACAATAATGGTGCGCAATATGGTGAGTTGGAAAAAGAACTGCAACTCGAAGGAGCTATTGCCTGGCATACGGATTTCATTCCTGATGATAAGGTACGGTATTATTTTTCTGCAGCGGACCTTATTGTACAGCCGTACAAGACAGCTACGCAAAGCGGTGTAACACAGATTGCATACCATTTTGAGAGACCCATGTTGGTTACTAATGTAGGCGGCTTAGCAGAGATTGTACCCAATGGTAAAGTCGGATATGTTTGCGAAGTTGACGAAGACAATATCGCTAAAGCGATAGGATCTTTTGCCGACATGGATACCAAACAACGGGAAACGCAATTTAGCAAGAACATTCAGATACAAAAACAAAAATACGCGTGGTCAGCTATGACCGCAAAAATATATGAAAATTCGAAGTAAAGCACCCTTACGATTAGGTTTGGCAGGTGGAGGAACAGACGTATCCCCCTACTCTGACCTTTTCGGTGGAGCGATTCTCAACGCAACGATTTCGCTCTATGCCTACACCACCATCGAGCCCCTTGACAATGGTCAAATTATCTTCTCTTCTCCCGATGCAGGACTTGAAGAGGTTTATGAATCCACGAAGATTTTAGACACCAAAGGGTATTTCGTCCTTGCAAAAGGAGTATATAACCGAGTCGTAAAGGATTTCTGCCACAAGCCTTTATCCTTCCGCATTACCAGCCATGTAGACTCCCCTGCCGGAAGTGGTTTAGGCACATCCAGTACATTAGTTGTCAGTATCTTAGGCGCTTTTGCCGAATGGCTCAAACTGCCGTTAGGAGAATATGATTTGGCACGTTTAGCCTATGAGATTGAACGAATCGATCTCGGCATGGCCGGAGGAAAACAAGATCAATACGCAGCTACCTTTGGAGGATTCAATTTTATGCAATTCCTGCAGGATGATAAAGTAATTGTCAATCCGCTTCGTATTCGCCAGCGCTATCAGGATGAACTAGCACACAATTTACTCCTCTACTATACCGAGACCTCGCATGTGAGCGCGGAGATCATTCAAGGACAAATCGATAATGTCAAAGCGAAGAACAATAAATCCATCGAAGCTATGCATCAACTAAAAGAGCAAGCCGTTTGGATGAAAGAGAGCCTGCTTAAAGGTGATATTGACGCAATCGGAGAGATACTTAACTTCGGGTGGGAGCATAAGAAAAAAACAGCCTCAGGGATCACCAATCCACTACTCGATAATATCTATCAAACAGCGATAGAAGCCGGTGCCACAGGAGGTAAAGTAAGCGGAGCCGGCGGCGGCGGATTTATGTTCTTCTACTGCCCGGGAACCAGCCGCTATGCTGTAGAAAAAGCTCTGACGAATAAGTTTGCTGGACAAGTTAAACGTTATGAATTTACACAGGAAGGACTCAAGACATGGACACTATAATTCGTTCTATAGAAGAGAGTATTATTACCAAGCAACATATCTTAAGCGACATCGAATTGCTTGACCGTATTGAAGCTGTTGCTAACGTCATGGTACAGGCGCTGCGCGAGGGAAAACGTATTCTATGGTGCGGCAATGGAGGTAGTGCGGCTGACGCACAACATTTGGCCGCAGAACTATCCGGACGTTTTTATTACGATCGTCCGCCGCTTAACTCTGAAGCCATGCATTGCAACACTTCTTATATGACAGCCGTTGCCAATGACTACGGATACGATCTCATCTACTCTCGTATGATTGACGGTGCCTGCAAACCAGGTGATGTGCTGGTAGGTATATCCACTTCCGGGAACTCAAAAAATATCTGCAATGCCTTTCGCAAAGCCAAAGAATTAGGTGTTATCACCGTCGCCATGACCGGAGAAAGCGGAGGAGAGATGAAATCGATGGCAGACTATCTATTGAACGTTCCATCAACAGACACTCCGCGCATCCAAGAGTCGCATATCATGCTTGGTCATATCATTTGCGAGATCGTTGAAGCTCAAATGTTCCCGCGTGTTTAAGGAAGCCGTCATATTAGCCGGAGGATTTGGAACCCGCCTCAGCCACGTCGTTAGTGATGTGCCGAAGCCTATGGCATCGGTCTATGGAAGACCTTTCCTGACCTACCTCATCGATCGACTCATTGATGCCGGTATTCACCGTGTCATTCTTGCCACAGGGTATAAACACGAGTGTATTGAATCGTACTTCGGTTCCCTATACCGAGGTGCGGAAATCGTCTATTCCCAAGAGATAACCCCGCTCTTCACCGGTGGTGCCATTCTGCAAGCAGCACAAAAAATTGAATCCACAGATTTCGTCGTTTTAAATGGCGACACTCTCTTCGATATTGACCTGCAAAATTTCTATAATTTTCATTCATCGCACAACGCGCACCTCAGTGTAGCATTGCGTCAAGTAGCAGATACAAGTAGGTATGGATCCGTTATTTGCGCCAACGATCGCATCGTCGCTTTTAGTGAGAAGAATGAGAGCATTGGTAGCGGCGACATCAATGGTGGCATATATGCCATCCACCGTGATTGGTTGATGAGTATGGACCTTCCGGCCAAGTTCTCTTTCGAGAAAGAACTGATGCAACCGATGGCAGGTGATCCGACATTCTATGGACTGCGTTTCAATAACTATTTCATCGATATTGGTGTGCCGGAAGACTATTTTCGGGCGCAAGAAGAATTCAAGACCCTCTTTTCTCAGGATGAATTTCTATTCCTTGACCGCGACGGTGTGCTGAACCGACAAATCATCGGCGATTACGTACGTAACTGGAGTCAATGGGAATGGTTGCCGGGTGTTTTAGAAGCAATGCCGGCACTCTCCAAACGATACAAACGTATCTTTATTGTCACAAACCAACAGGGTGTAGGAAAAGGTTTTATGACCGAAGCCGATTTAGAGGACGTTCATCGTCACATGTTAGCAGATATCGAGGCTGCAGGTGGTCGCATAGACAGAGTTTATGTATGTACCGACCTAGAATCGACTCATAGCCCGAACCGCAAACCGGAGATTGGTATGGCTTTACAAGCACAACACGATTTCCCCGAAGTCGATTTTCATCGTTCGGTAATGGTAGGTGACAGTAAATCTGATGAAATCTTTGCGCAGCGATCACGCATGCGTTTCGTTAAACGCATTCCAACCTTGGGCCTTGAGCGGTAATTCTTCGCCGTTTCGGCCAATGAGGTTACATCCGTATTCGGGTTTCGTGATATGGCCGATGATATAGAGATCCTCGACAGGGATCAGTTTCTCGTAGTCGTCCAGCGAACAAGTGAACAGCAGTTCGTAGTCCTCGCCTCCGTTCAACGCGCAGGTAACAATATTGAGGTTCATTTCTTCTGCCAAAGCCGCTGCTTCATAATCAATCGGCAACTTATCCTCATATACGCAGCAACCTACTCCGCTCTGGCTGCATATATGCAGCAGTTCGGACGACAAGCCGTCGCTCACATCCATCATCGCCGTCGGCTTGACACCCACTTTACGCAGCGATTCCAATATATCTCTTCTTGCTTCCGGTTTCAGTTGGCGCTCGAGCAGATACTCTTTGCCTTCGAAAGCCAATTGCGCCTTGTCATTTCCTTGGGCTACGATGCGTTCGCGCTCCAACAGTTGCAATCCCATGTACGCCGTTCCTAAGTTGCCGCTAACACAGATCAAGTCGTTCAGTTTGGCTCCATTGCGGTACACAATATCTTTGGCCGCAGCCGTTCCGAGACAAGTGATAGAGATAGTTAAACCCGTCATGGACGCACAGGTATCGCCGCCGACCAGGTCCACGCCGTATCGCTCGCATGCCAGGCGTATTCCCGAATAAAGGGCTTCGATATCTTCGACCGAGAACCGCTTGCTGATTCCCAGCGAGACGGTGATCTGCGTCGGCGTTCCGTTCATCGCGTAGATATCGGAGAAATTAACTACCGCTGCTTTGTATCCCAGATGCTTGAGGGGCACATATTCGAGGTTAAAATGAATGCCCTCGAGCAACATATCAGTCGTCATCAGCACTTTTTTCGTACCGAAATCCATGACGGCACAGTCATCGCCAACCCCTTTTTTCGTACTCGGTTGCACGGGTTTGATATCCTTGGTAAGGTGCTTAATCAGCCCAAACTCACCCATTGTTGAAATTTCCGTTCTTGCCATATATGCACATAATTAGCATGCAAAGGTACAAAAAAAATGATAAAAGCGAAAGCAGAAAGCAGAAAATTTACGAAAAAGTACACTTTTTATTAAGAAAACGCCCGCGCGCTTGCGTATGTAAAATTATTTTTGTAATTTTGTCGGCTTTTTATGTGCAACATCATACATTATGATAGAATATATTAAAGGAATATTGACGGAATTGACCCCGACGACGGCTGTTGTAGAGGCCGCGGGCATAGGGTACGACATCGCTATTACGCTGCCTACCTACTCAGCTTTGGTAGGTCAGGAAGAGAAAGAAGTGAAACTCTTCATCACGGAGATCATTCGCGAGGATGCCCATGAGATATACGGGTTCACGGTCAAAGCGGAAAGACAGCTGTTTGAGTTACTGACCACTGTCAGCGGTGTCGGTGCAGCCACAGCGCGTATGATCATGAGTGCTTTCAGTGCGGAGGAGTTGCGTATGTTGATTGCTACCGGCAACTCCAAAGCGATGGCGAAGGTGAAAGGTCTGGGTCCAAAGACGGCGCAACGTATCATTGTCGATTTGAAAGACAAAGCGCTTAAGTTAGACTTAGGCGGCGATCCGACCGAACTGCCGATGCTGGATGTGGAAGTGGATAACGGTGTCAAGGCCGAGGCTATCAGTGCGTTGACGATGCTTGGATTCCCTGCAACGGCCAGCGGTAAAGCGGTAGATAAGATCCTCAAAGCAGAGCCGGCTCTCACTGTAGAAGCCGTAATTCGCAAAGCGCTGACGATGTTGTAGTCTTCCGAAAAAGAGTATTTTTATTGCTTAAACACAAATTATACATATTAGTGCTGCTTATGTTGCTGCCTGTGGCAGTGACATGGACTGCTGCGCAGGAGAGACAGAAGCCCAAGACGCTGAAAGAACTGGTTGCGGAGGAGAAAGCGCAGAAAGAGGCGGCGAAGAAAGCCAAAGAGGCGGAGAAAGCGGCGAAGGAAGCTTCGAAGCCGACCAATGATGGAACTGCGCAAGCTTATGAAGGAAGTGAGGCGACGGATCTGACAGACGGAGCTGCGCCCACGGACAGCGCCGTTTGGGCACCGACGAAGGTGAAGCAACTTGGCGCGCAGAATTTTGATGACTTGAATCTGCCGACCAGTTCGATGGACCTGAACGATCCGTCTAACATCACTACTACCGTTGAGTATCAGCCGGAGACAGGCACGTATATCCTGCACACGCGCGTCGGAGAGACCGATGTGACCACACCATACATGCTCACGCAAGAGGAGTATAACCAATATGCCGAACGAAAAATCATGCACCAATACTGGCAGCAAAAAGTCAGTGAAGTGGAGCATAACAATGAGAAGAAGTTTGACATCACGGATATGAAATTCAACATCGGTCCGGCAGACAAAGTCTTCGGTCCGGGCGGTGTACAACTGAAGATGCAGGGAAGTGCGGAATTGCTCTTCGGTTTCAAGCATCAATATGTGGCGAACCCGTCTCTTACTGTACGTGCGCGCAACAACAACATCTTCGATTTCGACGAGAAGATCCAAGCGAGCATCCAAGGTAAGGTGGGTACGAAGTTGAATTTCAACTTGTCGTACAACACAGAAGCTTCGTTCTCGTTTGACCAGCAGAACCTCAAACTCAACTATAAAGGCGAAGAGGATGATATCATTCAGTCTATCGAAGCCGGAAACGTGACGATGGATCTGCCGTCCTCTCTGATCCGAGGCAGCAAAGCGCTGTTTGGTATCAAGACGAACTTGAAGTTCGGTAAGTTGAAGATCCAAGCCCTCATCTCGCAGCAGAACAGCGAGGCGCAGACCGTGAGCAGTAAAGGCGGTGCGCAGATGACGAAATTCGATATCAGCGGAGACAGTTATGACGAGAACCGCCATTTCTTCTTGAGTCATTATTTCCGCGATCACTACGAAGAGGCCATGGCATCCGTTCCGTATATCGCCAGCGGTGTACAGATCACCAAAATTGAGGTATGGATCACCAATAAACGCGGCAACTACGATCAAGCACGTAATATCGTTGCCTTCACCGACTTGGGTGAGAGTACGAATCACACGCTGAATCCTAACTGGAGCGGCATTGCCAATGTGGCGCCGGACAATCAGACAAACGACTTGTATGCTACCGTTCGTACGACCGATTTCCGCGACCTGCAAATGACGAGTTCCGTGTTGGAAGGTCTGAACGGAATGACAGGCGGTGCTGATTTTGAGAAAGTGGAATCGGCGCGTCTGCTGAACAGTAGTGAATATACGCTGAACACCGCGCTGGGTTTCATCTCGCTCAAATCGGCGTTGAACCAGGACGAGGTGTTGGCCGTAGCCTATGAATTTTCGTACAACGGCAAGGTATATCAGGTCGGTGAGTTCTCTACGGACGGCAGTGAAGAGTTACGCGCGCCGAATGCTTTGGCCCTGAAGATGCTGAAGTCAAGTGCCAATGCCCCGGATAAAAAAGGACGAGGCACATGGGACCTGATGATGAAAAACATCTACAACCTCGGCGCGACGAGTATCAATCAGGATAAATTCGAACTGTATATCACTTACCGCAATGACTCCGTCGGAACGGACATGCAATATCTCAATGAAGGTCCGATCAGCGGCAAGCAGTTACTGCGCGTAATGAATCTGGACCGTTTGGATCAGAAGCATAACGCATCGCCTGATGGACGATTCGATTTCATCGAAGGACTGACCATCTACGCCTCCAGCGGTAAAATCATCTTCCCCGTACTGGAACCGTTTGGCAGCCACTTGGCCAACATGCTGGACAATGATCCACGGTTGACGGCGAAATACTGCTTCCCCGAGTTATACGACTCCACACTCGTTGTGGCGCAAGAGTTAAGCGAGAAGAATAAATTCCATATCACCGGTAAATACAAAGGTACCAACGGCAGTGAGATTCGCCTGGGCGCAATGAATGTGCCGCGTGGTTCCGTCACTGTCACCGCCGGCGGTGCAACGCTCATCGAGAACGTGGATTACACCGTCGATTATACGATGGGAACGGTGACTATTCTCAACACGTCGATCCTGGAGTCAGGTACAAACGTAGACGTGAAGTTGGAGAACCAGTCCACTTTCTCTATGCAACGAAAGTCCCTTTTCGGTGCGCACTTGGAGTACGAATTCAGCAAAGATCTGGTTATCGGCGGAACGATCATGCACTTGCGTGAACGGCCGTTGACGACGAAGGTGAATACGGGTTCTGAACCGTTAGCGAACACTATCTGGGGTGTCAACGGAAGTTGGAAGACCGAGATGCAATGGTTAACGAACGCGATAGACAAGATTCCTTGGATCACCGCAACTGCTCCATCCACCTTCCAGATTAGCGCGGAATTCGCACACCTTATTCCGGGTCACACAAACGATGTCGGATCTGTGGGTACGGCTTATATCGATGATTTCGAGAGCACCACGACGAATATTGACGTACACTATCCGAGTTATTGGTTCTTGGCCTCGACGCCTATCGTTTTTGACGAATCGAAGGACATCAACCGAGTGACCTACAACAAGAACCGTGCACATCTTGCTTGGTTCGCCGTAGATCCTATCTTCGGTTATCCGCAGTCTAATACGCCGGCACACATCAAGAATGACTTGGCCGCACTCAGTGATCACCGCACCCGTATCGTTTATCAGGACGAGATCTATCCGAATCGTCAGGAAGCCAGCAACGTAGATACCAAACTGCCGATCCTGAACTTGGCTTACTATCCTACCGAACGCGGACAATACAACATCAATGCGAGTGAAGTGGGTCCTGACGGTAAGATGACGAGCCCAAAGAAACGTTGGGCAGGTATCATGCGGCGACTGGATAACACCGACTTCGAGAAAGCCAACATCGAGTATATCCAGTTCTGGTTGATGGACCCGATCCTGACGAATCCTGACGGTTACGAAGGTGAGTTGTATATCAACTTAGGTGATATCAGTGAGGATATCTTACGCGACGGAAAGAAAGCGTTCGAGCATGGTATGCCGGTAAGTACGGCAGACCAAGGACGCGTGGATTCGACTATCTGGGGTTATGTGCCGCGCACGACGAGTACAGTTGTTGCTTTCAGCAATGAAGCCGGTTCACGTGCGATGCAAGACGTCGGTCTGAACGGTTTGAACAGTGAGCAAGAGAAGACCTGGCCCGCTTATCTGCAGTACCTGACCGAACTGGAGAATCGTGTTTCGGCGGATACCTGGAACACCTGGGCAAACGACCGATTCAGTCCGCGTAATGACCCGGCAGGTGATAACTACCATTACTATCGTGGTTCGGACTATGATAGAGAGGAAGTGTCGATCTTGGATCGTTACAAACACTTCAATGGTGTCGAAGGCAACTCTCCTGCCACAGAACAACAGACCGAGAGTTACGGAACAGCATCGACCCTCACGCCTGATGTGGAAGATATAAACCTAGACAATACCCTTAACGAGTACGAGAAATACTACCAATATAAGGTTATTCTGCGTCCCGACATGATGGAAGTAGGTCGCCAACATATCACGGAGAAAAAAGTAAGCCGTGTTACGTTACGCGACGGTTCTACACAAGAGGTGACCTGGTATCAGTTCAAGATTCCTCTTCGCGGTGACAGCGCCAGCGTACAGAAGATCGGTTCGATACGTAACTGGAAGTCGATCCGCTTCATGCGTATGTACCTCACGGGCTGTGAGAAAGAGACGCACCTGCGTTTCGCAACGCTGGATCTGGTACGCGGAGAATGGCGTCAATATACGCGCGACTTGGCTCCGGTAGGCACGCCGGTGAACTCTTCAGCCACAGTGGATGTACAGACGGTGAACATCGAGGAGAACAGCACTCGCACGCCGGTTAACTATGTACTGCCTCCGGGCGTAAGTCGTCAGACCGACCCGGGACAAGCACAGCTGATTGCGCAGAATGAGCAAGCGATGGTAATGCGTGTTTCGCATCTCAGCCCGCACGACGCACGTGCGATGTACAAGAACACCGGATACGACATGCGGCAGTATAAGAACCTGCAGATGTTCGTTCACGCAGAGAAACTGGAAGCGGTTGATCCGGAACTGAGAGACGGAGACCTGACTTGCTTCATCCGTTTGGGTACTGACCTGCGTAATAACTATTACGAATACGAGATTCCGCTGTCACTCACACCTCCTGGTTTGTATAACAACAACTCTGTAGCAGACCGTGAGATTGTTTGGCCGACGCAGAACATGTTCGACTTCCCGCTGAAGGTGTTCACGGATGCCAAGACAGCACGTAACAAAGCGAAACGCGCAGGCAACGAAGGCGTCAGCAACACCATTCCGTATATCATCTACGACGACGCGAACGACAAACCGCAGAACAAGATCACCGTGTTGGGTAATCCGACGCTGGAGGAGGTTTCTACCATCATGATCGGCGTGCGCAACAACGGCCAACACGAGGCAAGCGGTGAGATCTGGGTGAACGAGTTACGTCTGAGCCAGTTCAATGAGCAAGGCGGTGTGGCAGCGATGGCGAATGCATCGCTGGCTATCAGTGATATTGCTCAGGTGAACGTAGCAGGTCGGTTAGAGACGGCAGGATACGGTTCGATTGAAGCGAATGTGCTGGACCGTAACATGGATAATTTCTATCAGTTGAGTGTCAGTGCAGCGCTCGAAGGAGGACGTCTATTCCCGGAGAAAGCCAAGATCCAAATGCCGCTCTATGTATCGTATAGCAATGAGACAACGAGCCCTGATTATGACCCGTTGGACACCGATATCAAACTCAAAGAGACCTTAGCGACATACGACACCAAGCAAGAAAAGGACTCCATCAAACAGATGACGAACACCGTACATGAGTCCACTTCGTTCAGTGTAAGTAACATCAAAGTGAACCATCACTATACCAAAAAACGGGATTTGTTCGTAGACCCGGCGAACTTCGCGATCTCCGCATCCTACAACAAGCAGTCGGAGCACTCGCCTGAGTTGGAGACGAATCTGACTACAGATCATAAGGGTTCGTTCCAATATTCCTATAATTTTAATCCCAAACCGTGGGAACCGTTTGCGAAAGTAGAGAAAGTATCGAAGGTCAAGCTGCTCAAAGAGTTCAATATCTACTATCTGCCGCAGTCATGGTCGTTCAACACCAATATGCACCGTACGTTCAGTCATATGAAGATGCGCGACCTGACCGGTTCGTCTGCTGAAGCCATGGATCTGACGTTCAGCAAAGACTTCACATGGGATCGTAATGTAGATATCAAATTCGACCTGACGAAGAACATGAAGTTCAGTTTCCAAAGTGCGATGAATGCCATCATCGATGAAGGCAAATATACGCCGGAGATTCTGAAAG
Organism: Paludibacteraceae bacterium; assembly: GCA_017541805.1. Lineage (GTDB taxonomy): Bacteria > Bacteroidota > Bacteroidia > Bacteroidales > Paludibacteraceae > Colicola. The sequence goes on along the minus strand of JAFXYK010000028.1, from coordinate 21,281 downwards.
GTCGCTACTTTGACGAACAGTTTAATCATGACAAATACGAAGCATGGAAAGATACGATTCAGCGTTCGTTGGCGAAATGGGGTTCGCCGTATACATACCAACAGGTGTTCACGGCTTCATGGAACGTGCCGCTTAATCGTGTTCCGGGATTGGATGCATTGACGGCGAATGCTTCGTATAACGCCACCTACAACTGGAACCGTACGGCTTCCACGACGGTTGGTGTGGATCGAGGTAATACCGTCAGCAGTCTGCGAACATGGCAAGTGGACGGTAGTATCAACTTCGAGAACTGGTATGGCAAATCCAAGTATTGGAAAACCATGACGCAGCATTATACGGGCCGCGCCGGAAGGGGCAGAACATTCAAACCCAAGACATACACGCAGACGGTGGAAATGACCAAAGGTGCGGCAATCGAGATCACACACCGCCTCAATAGCGAACAACTGATTGTCACGGCCGCCGACTCTACAGGTAAGAATGTTCCTATCAGTTTCAAACCGGTAGGTAACACGAAGATCAGTGTCACGCCGAAGACCAACTGCGCCAAGGCAACCATCACCGTCACGACCAAAGATCCGAACCAACGCGAGCCGAAACAAGTGGCTGCAGATATGTTCGCCTATCTGGGAACGATGGTCCGCCGGTTACAGGTGACTTACCGCGAGTCGAGTTCGCTCATCGTTCCGGGCTTTATGCCGGAAGCCGGCTTCATGGGCCAACAGAAAGTGAACGGTTCGTTTGCGCCGGGATATGATTTTGCTTTTGGTTTCTTCCCAGAGAACTACATCAAAAAAGCCCAACTCAACGGATGGCTGTCCGGAGACACCTCGATCGTTCAACCGGCTACTCGTGCAGAGACGTCGGATTTCGATATCAAGTTGACGCTCGAACCGCTACCGGGATTCAAGGTACAACTGAGTGGTAAACGGTATATGGCAAGCTCCACGTCCATCATCTATAACTACGGTGACTTACAAGAGAACATGACGGGTTCGTATAACATCACGCAGGTAGCTATCGGAACGATGTTCAGTCGTGTGGGTACGCAGGAGGAGAACTTCAGCAACAGTGCCTATGACAAATTCCTCGCTAACCGCGATATCCTGACTCAACGCGTGCAAGATCAGTACACCGGTATCATCTTGCCAAGTCGCGGTTTCATGAGCGATATCCCGATCGGCACCAAGTATGACCCGAACAAACACGGAAGAGTAAGTAACAATTCCGCAGATGTGCTTGTTCCGGCCTTCCTGTCGGCTTATACCGGTCGCGATGCGAACCGCGTCAGTCTCAATCCGTTCCTGGGTATCTTGAGGATCTTACCGAACTGGTCAGTCACTTATGACGGATTAGGCAAACTGCCTTGGATACGTGACCATTTCAAATCCGTCACCCTGACGCATGCATACACCTGTAAGTACTCCATCGGTTCCTTCGGTTCCTACTCCACTTGGGTCGGCGCTGACGGCGATAACATGATGATTGGTTTCGTGCGTGATGTGACAACCGGTGCACCTAGCCCGAGTTCGGCTTTCGACATCAGCAATGTGACTATCACCGAAGCCTTCAGTCCGCTTATCGGATTGAACATGACAATGAAAAACAGCCTTTCGCTGAAAGCCGAATATCGTCAACAGCGTAACTTGGCACTCAATGTGACCAGCGTACAACTGACCGAAGGCCATACCAAAGAATTCGTCATCGGAGCCGGATATACCATCAAGAACCTCAACTTCATCACCAAGAAGAAAGACGGCGGACAGAAGAAAGTAAGCAATGACTTGAAACTGCAGGTAGATGTGTCGTATAAGGATGTGATGATGTTGCTGCGCAAAGTGGAAGAAGGTATCACACAGGCTTCCAGCGGAAACAAAGTGCTGGCGATTAAGATATCTGCGGACTATGTGCTGAGTCAAAAGATCAATCTGCAACTCTTCTACGACCATCAGGGTACTACGCCGCTCATCTCATCCTCTTATCCGGTCAAAGCAGATAATATAGGTCTGAATATTAAACTGATGCTTACGCGATGAGAATCGGTATAATTGGTCCGGAGAGTTCGGGGAAAAGTACGCTGGCTCGCTACCTGGCTAAGCGATACAATGGCACCTATATACAGGAGTACGCGCGTGAGTATGTGGAGAAGAAAGGCTCACTGGAAGTGAGTTACGATGAGTTGTGTGAGATGGCACGTCATCAGATAGAAGAAATGGATGCCGCGAGCCACTCGTCCTCCGAAATCCTTTTCTTTGACACGGAACTGATTGTAACGAAAGTGTGGTTTGACTACGCGTTCGGACAAGTGCCGGAATGGTTCAACCAAGCGATTAAACAGTATCCGATGGATGTGTACTTGCTTACCTACCCTGATCTGCCTTGGACACAAGACGGCGCACGGTATAACGGATCCGATGAGATGCGTATGGAACTCTTCCACCGATACGAAGCAGAGATTCAAGCATTAGACATCCCGTATTATATTATCAAACACACCGACTGAGCCGGTGTGTTTCTTTATAGTTCTGCGGTGTCCAGCAGGATTGTAACGGGTCCGTCATTGATGAAGTCTACCTTCATATCCGCGCCGAATCGTCCCGTCTCGACCTGTAATCCGTATTGCGTTCGCAACACTTCATTGAAATAATCATATAACGGAGCAGCTGTTTCCGGTCGAGCTGCCTTGATGAACGAAGGGCGGTTCCCCTTCTTACAATCCGCATAGAGCGTAAACTGCGATATAGAAAGGATTGCCCCTCCGACATCATGAAGCGATAAGTTCATCTTACCTTCCGCATCTTCGAACACCCGCATCTGCGCTACTTTTTTCGCTAACAGATCCGCTTCGGCCTTTGTATCTCCGTCTGTGATGCCGACCAGCAGCATAAATCCACGCCCGATAGCTCCCGCTATTTCTCCTTCAATGCGCACCTCTGCACGCGCACAACGTTGTATTACAACTCGCATATTTGGCTCTTTTTAGTTCAATTTTATATTCAATATTCAAGAAAATGCACTTTTTTGAAAAAAAGTTGCAAAAATATTTGGTCATGTCAAAAAAAAGCAGTACCTTTGCACCCGCTTTTGAAAAGCAGACTACTTGGTGCGGTAGTTCAGTTGGTTAGAATACCGGCCTGTCACGCCGTAGGTCGCGAGTTCGAGTCTCGTCCGCACCGCCAGGGCTTCGGCCCTCTTCTTTTCAAAAGTTGGTCCATTAGCTCAACTGAATAGAGTACCACACTACGGATGTGGGGGTTGCAGGTTTGAATCCTGCATGGATCACAAGCGAGTCGCCCTATGGGCGACTTTTTTTGTGATACAAGCTTGACGCTTACTCATATCCGCATTCTTATACTTATTCTTCCGCACGTCCTTTCCTGTGATAATCTCATACCACACACAGGCTGCCGTATAGCGCCCGTAAGTGTAATTGAGATGATACCCGTCTCTGCACATAGTATCTCCTAATTTCGTTTGACGAGCTTTCTGGATCGCTGTGCCGCAGGGAATAAGGATAAGCGATGGATGATTCGCTTGCACATACCGGGTACAAGCAACAATACTGTCGAACATCTCCTGCTGATTGCAATGATACCGCGGATAATCCGGATGCTTGGCATCTTGGCTATACGCCCAGGTCTGCATCCAACAGAGTTGGGCAGTCGGTTGATATGCCTTCACGGTATCTATCAACATCGTCAGCCAAGGTTCGTATGTATCTCGTATACCACTGTCATGACTGGCCTGCTGGAACGATATATAATCATACTGTCCGGTGCGAAGGGCTTGCTTCAGACTAATCGTATCTTGCACCACACGCGGTGTAGCGTTCGTGCATACGCGATGCGAATAGGCCGCAGTGTCTTGTAATAAGAACTGCGCATGCTGCTGTAGGGAACAGCCTCCGTAATACAAGTTATGAATCTCTACCAGCACATCTTTCTGATTGCATAGCGGCACCAGTTCCTGTTCTACAGCATCCCAGGAAAAACTATTCCCTATACATAACACACGAATAAGGAGTAGGATTGTTGCAAAAAGAAAATTCATCATTCTTTAATGTGCTACTAACCAGTTCTCCCCCACTCCGCATTCGGCAATAAGAGGAATGGACAAATGTACCGCATTCTGCATCTCCGAAACCACGATCTCTCGCACGCGATCCACTTCTGCGACAGGCACGTTGAAGTTCAGTTCATCATGTACCTGCATAATCATTTGTGCCTGCAAGTGCTCTTCTTTCAAGCGCCGATGGATAGAAACCATCGCCATCTTAATGATATCCGCTGCCGTTCCTTGTATCGGAGCATTGACAGCATTGCGTTCCGCGAAGGAACGTACTGTGGCATTTTGGGATTTGATATCCGGCAGATAGCGTTTGCGACCGAAAAGCGTCTCTGCATACCCACGCTGCCGTGCCAACTCTTTCTGCGACTCGATATAACTGATCACGCGCGGGAAAGCAGCGAAATAATCGTCGATCAGTTGCTTCGCCTCCGTACGACTGCAATCCAGTTGCTGCGCCAAGCCGAAGGCGGAGATGCCATAAATAATACCGAAATTAGCTGTCTTGGCATTGCGGCGTTGGTCTTTGCTGATCTGCTCAATCGGTAAGCCATAGATACGTGCGGCTGTGGCAGCATGAATGTCTTGCCCGGAACGGAAAGCGGCTAACATATGTTCATCTTGACTGAAATGTGCCATCAGACGCAACTCTATCTGACTATAGTCTGCACTGAGGAAAAGACATCCTGCGTCCGGAATGACGGCTTCACGGATAAACCGCCCGCGTTCAGATCGAATAGGCAGATTCTGAAGGTTCGGGTTACTGCTGGAAAGTCGGCCTGTAGCCGTCACCGTCTGATTATATGTGGTATGGATCTTGCCGTCCTGGGCAATATAACCAGGCAGCGCAGAGATATACGTGGTAATCAGTTTGCTGAGTGCACGATAGTCCAATATAGCACCTACTATCTCATGACGATCCTTGATGGCCATCAACACTTCTTCGGAAGTCGAGTATTGACCATTCTTGGATTTTTTCGCCTTCGCATCCAGTTTCAGTTTATCGAACAACAGTTCGCCTACCTGTTTCGGGCTATTGATATTAAAGGGTTCACCGGCTAAGGCATATATTTTCTGCTCCAACTCATTCAGCTCCTCTTTCAGCGACGCTTCTGCTTGATTCAGTTTACCCACATCGATCCGTACGCCGGCTGCTTCCATCTCACGCAGTACCGGAACCAAAGGCAGTTCCACTTCGGTATATAAGTTCCATAAGTCCGCGTCTGCCTTCAACGCAGCGAAATCAGGTTCTTTATACGGATTGAAGGCTACTTCCGGATTAAGCAGATATTGGCAAAGGCGATTTTCTACGGTGTCGTAAGTAACTACGGGCTGACTATCCGCTGTCTGTTCTTCGGGTTCCGCGAACAAGTCCAACTGCGCAGGATCGGCCGGTTTGGCTTTCTTCGGAGCACTCGGTGTACTCGGTGCTATCGGATTATTCGGCGTATTCTGTGGCAGTTTGCGAAGCAAGGTGTTGAACTCCAAGGCTTGGTACAGCGTTGTGAGTTTCTCGTAGTTCGGCTCTTTCTTTACCAACAGACTCTCATCCAGGGCAATAGGTACGTCGGTACGGATGGTAGCCAAAAAACGAGAGAACCGAATCTCTTCTACCTGACTCTCCACTTTGGTACGCAGCGCCCCTTTGATTTGGTCAGTGTTCGCCAACATGTTGTCTATCGAACCGAATTGCTGCAACAAGGCTACTGCCGTTTTCTCTCCTACTCCTTTGCATCCGGGGATGTTATCACTGGCATCACCCATCAGCCCGAGCAAGTCAATCACTTGCTCCTTGCGTTGAAGGCCGTATTTCTCACATACTTCTTTCGGTCCCATCAGTTCAAAGCCTCCGGTATGACGCGGCCTGTACATAAACACATGGTCGGAAACCAATTGACCATAGTCCTTGTCCGGCGTTGCCATATACACCTCATAGCCGGCTTGCTCTCCTTGCACAGCCAGCGTACCAATCACATCATCCGCTTCAAAACCGGCAACTTCCAACACCGGGATATTCATCGCTTCAAGCAACTGCTTGATCACCGGCACTGCTTTGCGTATGTCTTCGGGTGTCTCCGGTCGCTGCGCTTTATACTGCTCATATGCCTCATGGCGGAAAGTGCCGCCTGCTGGGTCAAAGGCCACACCGATATGCGTCGGATTGATCTTCTTTATCAGATCCTCCAGCGTCACTGCAAAACCGAAGATAGCCGAGGTGTTCTCTCCCTTGCTATTCATTCGCGGAGCGCGGATGAAGGCATAATATGCGCGAAATATCATCGCATACGCGTCTATGAGCAATAATTTTTTCATGGTTTACCAATTTATCGGTTCCAAACCGTTTCTTATTAGATAATTGTTCGCTGTACTGAAATGTCCGCACCCGTCAAATCCGCGATATACAGACAGCGGCGAAGGGTGTGAAGTCTGCAGCACAAGATGTTTGCGACGATCAATAAACTGTCCTTTACGCTGCGCATACGATCCCCATAACATGAATACCAGATGTTCGCGTTCTCTGTTTAATGCCGCGATAGCAGCGTCTGTCAGTTCCTCCCATCCTTTCCCTTGATGGCTGCCGGCTTTATGTGCCTCTACCGTGAGCGTAGCATTGAGCAGCAGCACTCCTTGCTCCGCCCAACGGCGCAAGTCTCCTGATGCAGGGATCGGCTTTCCTAAATCACGATTGATCTCCTTGTATATATTCATCAGCGAAGGGGGAATCTGTATGCCTTCCGGCACAGAGAAACTCAGTCCCATCGCTTGGCCATCTTCATGATACGGATCCTGACCGATGATAACGACTCGCACCTTCTCAAACGGACAAGAGTCAAACGCATTAAAAATAAGACCTGCCGGTGGGAAGCACCGACGGGTCTGATATTGCTGGCGCACATACTGCGTGAGGAGTTCGAAATAAGGTTTGTCAAACTCCGTCTGCAAAACGCGCTGCCAAGATGGATCGATTCGAACTGTCATGGAGTTACCGGCATTCCGTTTAATCTACGATCAACATAGCATCTCCGTAATCTCCGAAACGATAGCCCTCTTCGATAGCTACCTCATATGCATGCATCGTCTCTTCGTACCCTGCAAAAGCGGCTACCATCAGCAACTGGCTGGACTCCGGCATATAGAAGTTGACGAAGAAACTGTTGGCTACAGAGAAGTTATACGGCGGGAAAATAAACTTGTTCACCCAGCCTTCATAAGCCTTCAGCATGCCATTCGTTCCTGCCACATGCTCCATCGCACGCATCACTTCCGTGCCTACTGCGCAAACACGATGTTGCTCTTCGTGCGCTTTATTTACAGCCTGAGTCATCTTCTCCGGCAGGATAATTTGCTCCGACTCCATCTTATTCTTCGACAAATCTTCTACATCGATATCCTTGAAGATACCCAGCGATACATGGCTCGTCATGAAGGTAGTCTCGATGCCATGAATCTCCATACGTTTCAGAAGTTGTTTGGAGAAATGCAGGCCGGCCGCAGGAGCTGCTACAGCACCGATATGCTCGGCGAAAATGGTCTGATAGCGCTCTGTATCCATCTCTTTTACCGGCTGATCATGGAAAACCTCTTGGTATTTCTGGAAAGTATCCGGATCCATCGGACGACGGATATACTTGGGCAGCGGTGCACTTCCTAATGCATACAGACGCGGAACAAACTCTTCGTTGTCATAGTCCGTCAGGAAACGGAAAGTGCGGCCACGACTTGTGGTGTTATCAATCACTTCTGCTACGATAGCCGGATCCTCTTCGAACGTGATCTTGTTTCCGATACGAATCTTACGTGCCGGCTCTACCAACACATCCCAATAGCGAGTCTTGTGATTCAGTTCGCGTAACAAGAACACTTCTATCAAGGCGTTTGTCTTCTCCTTACGTCCCCATAAACGCGCAGGGAAGACCTTGCTGTCGTTGAAGACAAACAGATCGCCCTCGTCAAAATAATTGACCATTTCGGGCAGTGTCTTATGCTCAATCTCTCCCGTCTTGCGATGCAATACCATTAAACGGGCATCATCGCGATACGGAGCAGGAAACTGGGCAATCAGGTTCTCCGGCAGTTTGAATCGAAACTGACAGAGTCTCATATCATTGGACTTGTACATATTCGTAATCTTTAAGTTCTTCTAAAAACCGTTCTATCGTATAACAATTCTCCACGCGGGTATCTCCTACCCTTGTACGCCGCAGCGCTATTAAGTGAGCACCGGAACCAAGCCGTTCACCGATGTCTCGAGCCAAGGCGCGAATATAGGTGCCTTTCGAGCAAACCACGCGAATGGTCAGTTGCATCGTTGATTCATCAAAAGCCAGCACTTCAATCTCATCTATGACCAAGAGTTTCGGCTTTAATTCTACCTCTTCGCCCTTGCGTGCAAACTCATACGCGCGCTTGCCATTGATCTGCACCGCAGAGAAGATAGGAGGTATCTGCCATTGCTCTCCCAGGAAAGCCGGAATCGTTTCGTCAATCAATTGGCGGGTTATATGCGCCGTAGGATATGTTCGATCAATCTCTTTCTCCAAGTCGTAGGAAGGTGTCGTGGCACCTAACTGCAGCGTAGCTACATATTCCTTTACGTCATATTGCAGTTGGTCAATCAGTTTGGTCTTCTTACCGGTACAGATGATTACCACTCCTGTGGCCAAAGGATCCAGCGTGCCTGTATGACCTACCTTCAGTTTCTTTTTCCCGATCTTTTGACATAAGTTCCACCGCACTTTGGCAACCAAGTCAAACGACGTCCAATGGAGCGGCTTGTCAAAAGCCAGTACTTCCCCTTGCTCAAAATCCCACATCTCAACAGCACAACGTATAAACGATAGCCCCGGAACCGATGAGGAGGCAGTACAGAGCGAACCACATCAGTCGTTGACGACGAACTATCTCTATCATGAAACGGCACGCAAAACATCCTGTGGCAAACGCAGCGATGAAACCCGCCACAGCAGGGAGCCAACCTATTGTCACAGCTTCCGTACCATTGAGTATCTTCATCATGTCCAATAAGGCCTCTCCCATGATGGGGATAAGCACCATTAGGAAGGAGAACTGCGCCACTTTCTCTTTCTTTACGCCGCAGAGAAGGCCGGTAGCAATGGTCGTTCCGGAACGACTGAGTCCGGGTAAGACAGCTACTGCTTGGGCCACACCAATGATAACTGCATCCTTATAGGTTACTTCATGACCGGAACTGAGCCGACGTTTTTGAAGCCATTCGCTGAGTGCTAAGAGACATGCCGTCACCAACAAGCAGATACCTACGACCAACAAACCTTTACCAAAGAACCCTTCTACTTGATCTTTGAAAAACATTCCTACTACGAACACAGGTATCATCGACACCAGTATCTTAGCGACATAACTCTTCTCCTCATTCCATGACATCGTAGCAAACGTGCCTTTGATTAGGCGCATGATCTCATACCATAAGACGGCAATAGTGGACAGCACCGTTGCGGCATGCACCAGCACTGCAAAAGCCAGATTCTCTTCCCCGGATGTATGTAATACGACATGACCGATCTCCAAATGGCCGGACGAAGATACCGGCAGGAACTCTGTCAATCCCTGCACAATACCTAAGATCAGTGCGTCATACCAAGTCATTTCTGTTTAGGACGGTAAAAAATCGCGACAAGCATACTTACAAAGCCGAACAACGCAATCATCGGGCCTACTGTAATTCTGCGTACAGAAAAGATGTCCTCGTTAAACTCCTCACCAGAAGGAGCACCGGTCATCAGTATAAAGCCAATCACAATAATCAGAAAGGATACCGCTATCAGAATGAGATTCAGTTTGGGCAATGAATGTTTCATATCAAGTAGTATTTTATTCAGTTATCAAATCTCGTACAACGAGTTGTTATCCATGCGGATATAGCGTCCTGTAGCGATCAGCGAAGCGAACAAAGTAATCAATATACCCGAGCACATCACTACCACCACAATAAAACCGACATTCATCATGGTCAGCGGGAACAATATGATTCCCAATTCCTGACGCACATAGTAGATGACACCTGCCAACACAGCCAAGGCCGCTGTTCCGGCCAAGAACCCCATCAGCATATTGCGTAACACAAATGGCCTGCGTGTCACCCACGGAGTTGCTCCCACCAGCGTCATGGTATTTATCAAGAAACGTTTCGAATAGATTTGCAGACGAATGGTATTGACAATCAATACCAACGACACAACGAGCAATACCAATGCAATGATTAACAGGATCAATGAACCGCGACTCACATTATGCGACATCTTCTTAGCCAGATCACGCGTGTACACCACATCACTGACATACGGTTTGGCCTCTAATTGTTCTACCAGCTGCGCCAAGCTGTCCGGATGGCTGAAGGCTTCGGTAGGATGGATCTCATAACTGGCCGTCAAAGGATTATATCCCAAAAATTCCGTTGGATCCTCGCCTAACCATTGCTTATGATCCTCCAATGCCTGCTCCGCTGAGATATAAGAATAGCCGCTAAAACGCGTCGGCGAAGCCAAGAACGCCTCCATTTCCGAGCATTGCGCACTATCCACATCTTGCGTTAACACCACCGTAATGGTCATGCTCTCGCGCATGCGCGTAACAAGCGCTCCTGCAGAAAGCAGGAGCACACATTCCAGGCCTATCAAGCATAACACTAAGGCTACGCTGACAGCGGAAATAAATGAGGAATTTCGAAAACGAAATTTACGCATTTAGTATTCCCAGAGATCTTGTTCGAAATTAAGCAACTCGGTTGCAATACGATCTTGCTCTTTCTTAATATCTTCGTGGGTTTTAGCATAATCCGGAATCCAGCGATTATACATATTACCCTCACCTACGATATAGGATGTGAACAAACGCTTCTGGAAGAACTCATCATACGTCACACGCTTCGTCTCGTTGCGGTTCGGAATAGCATATTGCATTGCCATATACGGACGCAACTGATCGAACGGCACCCAGAACAGGATGGACTCACGCAGCGCGTCCATCACCTTTGTCGTGTCATCGGTAGAGATGAGCACCGGATGCAACGGGGCGATAGCCATGATCTTGGTATGCAGACGTGATGTGTGCTTGTCGAAGAAAACAACCTCCTGGATCAGGTATTTCACTTGATTCTTCACAACGTCGTCATAGGAGAACGGGTTAAAGCGCAGTTCATCCGAGATACTGTCATAGTTGACCAACATGGCGTTAGATCTTGCAATATTCCAATAATCATCGTCGTCTGCGTGATCCTCTGTCTTATCTACAATCATGAAGGCATCGATAGGAATCTGTTCCTTGGCAAACGCAGGGGTGTTCTTGAAATCCGGCTTGATCGTCTCTACGTTCTTCGGATAAATCGGCATTCCGTCTACCACTGCATCAATGATCACCTTGAATAAATTACGATAATCCGCATCGTCCGACTTCGTCGGGAAATAGAGTTGGAAGTTCTGACGATAACGCATGTCGATAATACGATATACGTAGCGAGACCAGATCACATCGTCAATACGGTGATCCACCATCACAATAGTGTCATGAGCGCGGGAGAACTCCTCCGTCTGGATACGTGCAGATCCAAATTCATCAAAGAAGGATGTCACATTATGTTGTGCTTGCACCGAAACGGCAGCAAGTACAAAACATGCGATAATACTAAGTTTCTTTATCATATCTGTAACAAATTAATTCACTGTTAATACAAGCGGAGACAAGCGTAGCTCTTGACCACCGGGACCTTTGGCGCGGATATCTTGAAGTACGACCATCTGGTTCTTCTTCAACTTCGCGATCTGATCCAACTGTGCCTTGGTAAACTTATTACCCGTAGCAGGTGTCGTTTGGTTGTTGATGATGGTCTTGAAACTGGTTACCGTGAACGGTACATCCAACAAACCGTCTGCGCCATAAGAAGCTACGATCGTACCTGAACCGTTCGACAACAGCGTTGCTGCGATGTTTCCGGTAGGATACTCTTTCTCACGTACACTGAAGAAAGCCGTCGGAGGCGGTAACTGCTTCACGCGGTACTCTTGGCTTCCCATCGGTTGCATTTTGCCATCCAATTCCGCTTGTACGGAGATTGTCACCTTCTTTACGTTTTCTCCCGGGCTGATGATCCATAAGCCGCCTTGCTGGCGAACAGGAGCACCGCTTACGCTTACTCTCACCTTATCGTTCGACACACCAGGTACTGATACGGAGAACTTGTTCTCGTAGCCGCGGTACATGATATTCATGTCCACATTCGAGATAGTCACAGCAGGCTCACCGACGCTATACTCACTACTGAACGGCAACTTAACCACTTCCTCATCGTTCGTAAGAACAATCTCTCCGTTGTAACTTTTCTTGCCGACACCGGTAGCCGTTACTTCATAGATACCATGCTCATTGATCTTAACGCCGTCTACGAAGTAATCCGGACGTTGAGTCGTATCTACGGCAGCCAAGATGATCTGTGCGCTATACTTACCGCCACGAATCACATAGTTCGAATTCGGAATCACGTATGCGTTCAGTTTATTTACGCGCACGTCACCCGCGTCCGTTTGATCCATGAGGTATTGTACGATCTGACCCTCCGTAGTACGGATGTCGTTTTGCATCTTGGACAATACGGCCATGGTAGCGCCGATAGGCATACCGTCGAACACAGCGACCTCCCAATCTACCGAGTCGCGATCATGTGCATTATAACCTCTACCGGTAGCCAAAGTAGCTTGGATTGTTCTGCTAAGGTCACCGTTCTTTTCGTCGATCAGACTGGTAAGATACTGGCTATATTGTGCTACATTTTCCTTCAGTATTTTGGCATTACCTTCTACCAAACCATAGGTTCCCGTAATATCCAGGTCCGAATTGTTTTGGATACTCAAAGTAGGATCTTGACCGGCAGCCTTCATGCTCTCCACACGTTCTCTACCGTCCACACCTGCAACCAGATCTTCCTTGAATCCCTGAATATAGTTGAACAACGAATCGGCTTGCGCTTTTACCTCCAATGCCTTGTCATACCACTCTTGCGTCTTGGCAGGGTTCTTTTCCAAAGCAACTTGGAAGCTCTCGTATAGTTTCTCGTTGCGTTCGCTAGAGGCTTTGATAGAGGAGTGCAGACTGTTGTCCACCATGGTAAAACCACTGAGGATATCCGTACTTACGTTCAACGCCAACATGGCGGTGAGCACCAAGTACATCATACCAATCATTTTTTGTCTCGGGGTTTCCGGACAGTTTTTTGCTCCACCCATTGCTGAATGTTTTTAGTTGGTTTGTATTCGTCTTTCGTTCTCCTTATGCAAGTGCATTAAGCATGTTGCCATAGATACCGTTCAGGTCAGCAACCTGCTTTTGCAACTGCTTAGCACCGGCAGCAAATGCAACTTGTGCCTCTGCAGCTTCCTTAGCGGCAGCAGCGGCACCCTTCTGTGCCTCCATCTGTGCGTTAACAGCTTGTAATTGCAGTTCGTATACCGAATTGAGCGAAGCGAGCTTCTTTCCTACTTCTACTACTTCTGTCTTGTAAGCCTTGGTCTCTTCTGCTACAGAAGCCATATCACCGCTGATCTGTGCATAGCTCTGTGCCAAGCCGGCTGTTGCGGACGTGTAAGCCTCGGTGGCCGTCTCTGCGGCTGCTAACTTCTCGTTCAGTTTAACACCGGTCTGAGCTACTTTGCTCAACTCTGCAAACTGAGTAGCCGTCTTAGCCAAATCAGCGATACCGTCCTTCAGCGCCTTCATATCCTCTTCTTTGAGCGAAGGAACTTTAGCTACGCCACCTTCTGCAGCACCGGGAGTAGCGATACCATTGGCCGCGACCGGAGCACCGGCAACACCTGCACCCAACAAGGTCGGACGAGCTTGTTTCGACTTCTCTTCCAGCAACTCAGGCTTCGTTCCGTACTCCAACAATTGCGGGAACACATTCTCCCAGTGGAACTCCGGATGCGGACGCTCCAATGTTCCAATAAGGAACAGGAATGCCTCCGTGAACATACCGAGCATAAGCACTTGACTTGCACCCGGCCAGTGCAGAATCTTGAACAGCGCACCTACGATTACGACGGATGCACCTGCCGAATAAATGATGTTGATTACGTTTTTACCTTGGTATGACTCATACCAGTGCATAAACCGTGCCCACAGGCCCTTTTTAACAGCTTTTTCTGCCATAATTGTATATTGTTTTAAAATTTTCTAAATTAGATTAATCGCCAATATAGGCACGAACGCAGCGGAATCCGATATACGGACGGCTCTCGTACTGATACTCATACGTACGAATACCGCACTGCATGAAATAGCTGATATCCTTCCAGCTACCACCCTTTACCACTTTGCGTTTCAAGATGTCCGGATCGGCCTTACGAGCCATGTAACTGTAATCCGGATTCAAGTCGTGCACATGAGTGTTCATCGCGCTCTGGTATGCCGAGTTGGTCCACTCTGCTACGTTTCCGGCCATATCATACAGACCGAAGTCGTTCGGACGGAATTGAGCTACCTTCATAGTCGTAGTACCCGTATCATCGTTGTATGCACCACGGTACGGCTTGAAGTTAGCAAAGAAACAACCCTTTGCGTCGCGAGCGTAGTTACCGCCCCACGGATACATCGCCATCTTGCGGCCACCACGGGCAGCATACTCCCATTGTGCCTCTGTCGGCAGACGATAGTCATTCGCCTCCAATGCCGAAGCACCGTTGAACAGTTTGGTACGCCAGTTACAGAAAGCGTGTGCTTGCTCCCAAGTAACACCTACAACCGGATACTCAGCATATCCCGGGTGTTTGAAGTACATCTGAAGCAACGGATCGTTGTATGAGAACTGGAAGTCACGCGCCCAAACCAAAGTATCCGGATAGATACAGATGATCTTCTCCGTCAACAGATCTTTCGGCTCCTTCAACGGACGAATGATCGTCGAGTCTTTGATCTCGCCGTTCTCGTTTACCCAGAAAGTATCTACACGTGCTGTTGCTCCGGGAGGATAAGTACTGGTTGCCACGTCGAATTTGTTGCGTTGCGGCAGCGCCTCATCCATATTCACCCAGTTATAACGATAGTGAAGATGGTTGGTATTCAGTTTGCCATTCGAGTAGTACATCGCAGACAATGCATCTACGATATCCTCTTCCTTGCTCTTCCAAGGCACTTTCTTGCTCCAGTTCAATTGGAAATTCTCCTCATCGAAATCTTCATCTTTCGGCTGAAGAGCATAATCCGTCATTCCGGCAGCTACGAGGTTAGTCATTGCAATAGAGTCACGCACCCAGTTTACGAACTGGTGATACTCGTTGTTGGTGATCTCGGTCTCGTCCATCCAGAACGCATCCACCGTCACCATTACCACGTTATCCGGCTGCTCGAATACTGCCGATTGCGTGTTGGAACCCATCATGAATGAGCCCTTTTTAATGAACAACATACCATACGGGTTCGCCTCTTTAAAATTGGTAGAACGGTATGCTCCTACAAGCTCTCCCGCCGGTTTGTTACATCCAACCAATACCAGCGCACACAGCGCTACTAATGGTAAAATTTTCGTTACTTTCATATTGGTTATTAATCGATTAATTTTCCAACTATTATATTATATATAAGGTGTTATAAATACCTTACTGATTTATACTTGTTTGTCCGTTTCGGCTTCAGGATATCAAATCCGTACGCCAGATATAGCTCGTGACTGCCATAACTCTCCAGCAGCAGTTTGTTCGTCGGCAGTTCGAAACTGTAACCCAACTGCAGCCCGGAGATGATATCTATACCCAGCAATATATTCACACTTCCCGCGATTCGGTAACCGAGTCCCCAACGATAGCGATCTTTGTAATCGCACATCAGCGTCAGGTTCACATCCCAGCTCACAAAATCACTCATCACCATCGCGCTCGGCGTCAACACCCATTCCTTGTAGTTCTTCAGCCGGAAATGATATCCGCCTACTATATACATCGTCCCTGCCAGCTTCACCTCTTTCTGCTCGCCGTCCGTTCCGCCGCTCAGGTCCACTTTCGGTTGCGTCAAGTGACTGTAACTCGCTCCGACCCACCATACCGGGGTGCTGTAATACAAGCCCACACTCATGTCAAATTTCATGCCGGACTTGCTTCCCGTCGGAAGCGCCGGATCATTCGTGTCGTGATAGTCATCCCCCATCTTGCTCAGGTTGACCGAATCACCTTTGAAACCCAGGTTCACGAATCCCAGATCCACGCCGACACTCAAATGCCCTTTCCCCAACTTCTGCCGGTATGCATACTGCACATAAAACGATTGCGTAGTAAACAAACCGTATCGGTCGTTCAGGAATCGTACTCCGGCACCGTGACTCGTCTTCCCGATCACGAAAGGCGAAGTGAACGAGAACCAGGTACTCATCGGCGCATTGGTGATGTCCACAAACTGCATGCGGTGCATTCCCGCTACTTTCATCAAATCACCTTCACCGCTCGCCGCTGGGTTATACGCCGTCGGCATATACATATATTGCCCCATCTGAGGATCAAACTGCGCACTCGCAGTCACAACGGCCAATAGCCCCACCAGCAGAACAATATATCGTTTCAAATTCTTTCAACTTTCAACTTTTAACTTTCACTCATCAATATTCCTCTTCATCGAAGAAGAAATCTTCATCTTGCGTAGGATAATCGGGCCACAAGTCCAATATACTCTCATACTGCTCCTCATCATCATCCTCCAATTCCTCCAAATTCTCGATTACCTCAGCCGGCGCTCCGATACGATTAGCGTAGTCCAACAATTCTTCTTTGGTAGCAGGCCACGGAGCGTCCTCTAATTTTGATGCTAATTCAAGTGTCCAATACATACGAATTACCCTATATTTATCTACTTTATTCCAATGACAAACGAACCCAGTACGGGCATAGTTTTTCAAAATTCGTGCAAAAGTAGTAAAAACTTTCGACTTGTGCAAATATTTTTATTAATATTTTACATTTTTCGTCAATTTTTACACCAAATCGCTTCTTTTTCGTTATTTTTATAGCCAATATATCGCGATAACACGAATAAATAGTCACTTAATCTATTCACCATTTTCAGGCTGGTTTCGGATGCTTTTGCTTCGATCATTCTGCGCTCCGCACGACGACATATCGTGCGGCAAACATGGCACCTGCAAACCGCCTCTCCGCCCATAGGCAAAACGAATGCTTTTTGCTTCGGAACAACCTCCTGCATCGCATCGATCCATTGCTCCAATTGATGCACGTCGTCTTCCGTAATCCACTCCCCCGGAGCCTCACTCAATTCCGCTCCCAGATTAAAGAGTTTGCTCTGCACCCACTCCAACTGCTCACTCGGATAGGTCACTCGCAGCATCCCTATCCAACTGTTCAGTTCGTCCACCGTGCCATAGGCTTCAATACGGACATCCGTCTTCGCCACACGCTGACCATTAGCCAACGAAGTGGTACCTTTGTCTCCCGTTTTTGTGTATATCATAGTCGTATCTTATAGTTGCGTTTCAGATAATGCGGATCGAAGAAGAGCAATCCCACGTGATACAGATCCATACTGGTCGTAACGCGTGAATCGGCCTTCAACTCCTGCCATGCGCGCTCCATCTCTGCCGAGTAATGGATATCATCCAAGACAATAACGCCTTTCTCCTGCATGCGCGGTAACAAAAAGTTCACATACCGCATCGTTGCTTCATACGTATGGTTGGCATCCACATACGCCACATCCAGTTTCTCGCGCGCGTATTTATATAAGGTATCGTCAATATTCCCTTCCTGCCACTCGATATTCTCCATCCGCAGCGCTCTCCATACTCCCTGCGCTACCTTCAAAACCGCACCGCTTCCTTCCAAGGTCAACACCCTGTTCCTACTGTCCGCCGCAGCCAGATAAGCTGTGGTTATTCCTAAGGACGTGCCTAATTCCAAGATCTCCAGAGGCCGTTTCTCGTTCTCTCCTAACCAGTTCACCAACCGGAAAAGCATCTGCCCCACTCGCGCACTCTCCAAATGGTTCTTCGCGATATCGCATACACGCCGTTGCACATGCAGTCCTTCTTTCGAACCCGCCGAACCGTAATCCACCACATCCAGCATATCGCGGCAAGCCAAGAGCAATTCTCGCCTGTGCTCGATATCCGCAAAGCAATAATACCCGTTCTCGTCACGCAGGATGAACCGCACCAACTCAAACAGATACGGCGAATGAATGCCTTCTCCGGTCGTATTCCAAGCCGTCAAAGCATGCCGCAGATAGGCCCCGACACTATGCAAAAGTGTATTATTTGTCATTTATGCTGCAAAATTACAATTTTTTTTGCATATGTGCAAGATTTTTTGTAATTTTGCAGCATGATTTTGAATTACATTTGGATTTCGCTCATTCTTCTGGCGGTTGTGATGGGGCTGGTACAAGCCATTGCGTATGGCAATATCGGCATATTTACGGACATCATCAACTCCACGTTCGACAATGCCAAAACCGGCTTTGAACTATCAATCGGCCTTACCGGTATTCTGGCATTATGGATGGGAATCATGAAGATTGGCGAGCGCGCCGGAGCCGTCAATTCCTTGGGGCGCGCCATCAATCCCTTCTTCAGTCGTATCTTCCCGGAAATCCCAAAGGGGCACCCTGTATTCGGTTCGATGCTGATGAATATCTCTGCGAACATGCTGGGTTTGGACAACGCGGCGACACCAATGGGACTCAAAGCGATGGGGGAACTGCAAGAACTGAATACGGACAAAAGCAAGGCATCCAATGCCATGATCATGTTCGTTGTATTGGGCGCTAGCGGCTTGACGCTTATTCCGACGACCATCATGGGCTATCGCGCCACATGTGGAGCCGCCAACCCTGCTGACGTCTTCTTGCCGATTCTTATTGCAACATACGTAGCCACACTGGTCGGTTTAATCTGCGTATGCGTAGCGCAAAAAATACGGTTGAAAGATCCTGTCGTCTTAGGGACATTAATCGGTCTCACCGGCTTAATGGGATTGATGGTATGGGGCGCAACGCAGATGTCGCACAATAAACTGGCAGTTCTTTCTGCAGCAGCAGCCGCAGTCATCCTCTTAGGTGTCATTTGCTGGTTTGTCATCCAAGCGATGTGCAAGCGGATCAATGTGTATGACTCGTTTATTGACGGTGCCAAAGGCGGATTCCAGGTTGCCATCGGCATCATACCCTATCTGATTGCCATTCTCGTAGCAGTAGGTATGTTCCGGGCTTCGGGTGCTATGGAACTGCTCGAAGAAGGCATTGCTTCGCTCTTCGCACTCGTCGGTATTAACACCGAACTGGCGCAAGCTGTTCCTACTGCCCTCATGAAACCGCTCAGCGGCAGCGGCGCACGCGGTTTGATGTTGGAAGCGATGAATAACTACGGTGCAGACAGTTTATCGGGACGTTTGTGTTGTATCTTACAAGGCACGACGGACACCACCTTCTATGTGCTGGCGGTGTACTTCGGCTCGGTGGGTATCAAGAACACACGCCACGCCGTTGCATGTTGCCTCTTAGCCGATCTGGCTGGCATCATTGCCGCCTTCGCCATCGCACCTATTTTCTTTGGTTAATATGATTCGATTTAGCACAGATAGTATCGATATGCCTTCGTTGGAAGAGAGAAGGATCATCCGTTGGATACGCGCCGTGGCAGCAGATTACGGCTTTTCGGTGGGCAATATCAACTATATCTTCTGCTCCGACGAACGAGAGTTAGCAGTCAACCGGGAGTTCCTCGGGCATGACTATTATACCGACGTCATTACTTTTGATTATTCCACGGCTTCGACGCTCAATGGAGATATCTTCATCTCCTTGGACACGGTTCGTTCAAATGCAGAAATGGTAGGATGCTCGTTTGAGCAGGAACTGCACCGCATTCTGATTCATGGTGTGCTGCACCTCACCGGCCAAGGCGACAAGACGCCGGAGACAAAGGCGCAGATGACGGAAAAAGAAGAAAAAGCACTTGCAAAATTATAAGTTATGAAAAAGATCATCGTCTTAGTCTGTATTCTGTATTCTGTACTCTGTATTCCTACATTCGCAGTTAATTACTGCGCCACGAGTTCATGGGGTTATGCCGGCAATAATGTAACCGGCGGCGGCAATGCCAACCCTACCCTGGTGGACAGCGAGAGTAAGTTAGCTACGGCCCTCAACACCAAGAACAGCGTCATCATCATCACCAAAGATATCACCGTGACGAATCATATCAGCACGGATAAGGATAACTTGACCATCATGGCCTTGCCGGGTAAAAAACTGATATCCAACAAGCAGAACAAAGATGAGTCGGGTATTCTGTATATCAAAGGCAACAATATTATCATACGCAACGTCATCTTTGAAGGTCCGGGAGCCTATGACTGCGACGGATGGGACAACTTATGTTTGGACAAAGCGACGAATGTATGGGTTGACCACTGCGATTTCCAAGATGGTGTTGACGGTAATTTTGATATAAAAGGAACGTCAGACAATATCAGCGTGACATGGTGCCGTTTCCGCTATTTAAAGTCTCCCAAAGCCGGTGGTTCAGGCGGCGCGGATGATCACCGTTTCTCCAATCTGGTGGGTTCGGGCAGTAGTGACAAGCCTGCCGACGGGAAGTATAACATCACATATGGTTATTGCTGGTGGGATCAAGGATGCAAGCAACGAATGACGCGCTGCCGCAACGCATTGATTCATTACCTGAATTGTTATTGGAACTCGTCCGTAGCGGATTACTACGTCGGTCCGGAGAATGTAAGCAGTTATTTCGAGGGCTGTACTTTCTCGGGTTCCGCAAACAGCGCCAATAAAATATGGAAACCGTTCAACAACACGACCAACAGTTGCAAATTCGTAAACTGTACGGGAAACCTGCCGAGTAATTCAGGTTCTGTTTCCGCTCCGACATATCCATATGATGCCTTGAGTGCAGCGGAGGCGAAGAACTACGTAACGAACAGCAGTTGCGGCGCAGGTGCTACGCTGACTGTGAATGAGAACGGGGAGGTCAGTTCTTCCTGCGACGGCGGCGATACTCCTCCCGTTCCTCCTGTTGGTCCTGTCAGCGGGGATTGCTGCGTTGATTTGAGTTTAGGGGAGGCGCCCACTCTGAATAATGGTGGAATACCGGCTGAGTTCGGCCTTCTCTCTGTAGAAGCCAATTTAGCGAAAGGAACATGGGAGCCGGGTTATCTCAATATGGGTGGTAA
>JAFXYK010000027.1 GCA_017541805.1 Paludibacteraceae bacterium | reverse complement strand
GTTCGGGTCATAAAGGATCTGACCGTTCTTACCCGGCATAGCGGTATTGTCCGCATACCACTGGAAGGAGGTATAGTGAGCGGTGTTATCGATGAAGATAACGTCATTCCATTTGGTGTACATCAAATGAGCGGCAGCGACGGTCAGTAGCACCGTATCTCTACCGGCACTGATATACATCGAATCGCCTACTGGCGGAGTAGGCAGGTTAAATCCGTTTTTCGTATAATCTTCCCCTTCGCAGATCGTGTCGGTGAAAACAACCGGTTTATAGACGTTCACCACAAACTGCTGTTGGGACTTGACCACTTTCGATACACTGCTGATGGGATGGAACTGGATATCATCTAACGCAAAGTCATTACCGATATTCAGTGTGTTGGTATTCAGATTCACCACGGAGATGGTCACATTATTGCAATCCTCCGTTGCGTAGAAGGTCTCGGAGTGTTGATGCCAGATGTTATTACGGAACTCCGGTTTGCTCAGATCCAGAATGTCTGATTCGAACGCACGTCCATTATAGTCAATGCGGAAGACGAATCGCGCGGCATTGTCCATCTCACCGTAGTTATTGATGTTGGCGGCCCAGAAAGAGAGCACATAAGTCGTACCTTTCTTTAACTTCAGATTCGGATTCTTAGCGGTCGTCGCATACCAGGCTTTTTTATTGCCACCTGCCGCACCGGTCTCCGCATCAATCAAGGCGAAGTTCTTCCCGTCGTGGGGTTGGACTGTCGCGTACGACTGCCAGAAATTATTGGCATTACGCACTACGGCAAAACCATTGCGGTTCAGCTTAGCCGGATTGACGCCGCCTGGTACGGTATCGGTATAGAAATCCACTTGTGTGGTCTCCGTCTGTGGGTAACTACCCCAGAAATTATAATCACTGATCGTGCTGACACTTCCGTACGTTCCATAATCCATCGTCTCGTCTTCATAACTGCCATTAGTCATCAAGTCATCCATCGAACCGGTGGCAGGATAGTACTCCTTATATATATACGTAAGGGTGGTATCCGTATTAAACGCATCGATAACCAAGATCTGCGATGCACCGTGGATAGTATCCGTCTCACCGGTGGCCTCATTACGCACCAACCATACATACAGATTGCTTGCTTCCGTATTCTTTGGTTGGAGCACCAATTCATCGCCCGTGAAAACATTCACGTTAACCGTTTCTACGGCTTCTGTCGCATTGGGAACAGCGATCGTGATGGTCTTCGAGCATAACGATTGGTTTCCTGTGAAATAAGCGGTTGCCGTCGTTGTCTTACCATTCTCTGTCGCCGCCGGAACACCGTGTAACGAGAAGGTCTGCGGACTCACCGGGGCCGTGATAGTCGTGTCATGACCGTCGCACGAAATAACCAACGCGCCGTCTGCCGCACCGAAGGCCACCATGCCATCCAAAGTATAGGTGTTATCATCGGCGTTAACAGCGGAGATAGCGGTCTCGAAGGACGTGATCTCGCAATCCAAAGCGCATTTGTCGGCATCCGGTTTGAGGAAGATAAGACGTCTGCCGGCCGGAGTGGACGAGTGTAAGTAATAATAGATACCATTCGTCGGGATCGGACTCGGTAACGTGATAACCGTATCAATCAACATTTCACCATCCCGAACCAAACCGGCGTAACTGTCCAATGAGGTCCATGTGGTACCGTTGTTTGATTGGTACCAACCATGACCATGTACATCTCCGTATGCATATTCGGTCTTGATGCTGTTCAACTTGGCTTTCAGAGAGAAAGGATCTCCTTGGGAAGCCGGACAAACCGAGATCTTTTCTTGCGAGACAGAACTCGTGTAGGCGCAGGTCTTATCGGTTGTCGGCGCGTACATCTTCCAGCGATGTGAAGCATCATTGAAATCATCAATACAGTTCCAGTCATCCGGGATAGACATATCTCCCGTCTGCGTCCATACACCCGTCCAGTCATGTGTTGCGTTAGCGGGGTTCTTGCGCACTACAATGACTTGGTTGTACGAGCATGCGGACGAGAAAACAGCCTTGTATATATGCCCGTCTTCTAAATTCAGATCCAACCACATGTTGCCTGTAGAATTAAATAGATACAGGTATAACTTGGCATTGGCTGTGGACCAATCGAAATCCTGCTGTGCATTAACGTATATCTCTTCTCCTTTGAGAAAATTACGGGCGTTGATGGTCGGCGCTATACTGACCAGCAGTCCCAATGCTATATATCTTGCGTTTTTCATAGTTCCTCCTTATTCTATCTCACTTTGTTTTTGTACCACTTTCACTTCTACACGGCGATCTAACGGCAACTCATGGTTGACATTCTCTTCGTTCGGGATGAGGGAACCGTGACCTAACACAATCACGCGTTCTTCGTCTAAACCGTTGTCTATCAGGAACTGGGCTACCGCCTTCGCGCGGTTATATGCCAAGCGTTCGTTGTAGTCTTTCCTTCCTTCTTCAGAGGCGTGACCATCGATGGACACTTTGGCGTCCGGCACTTTATTCAATACCTCCACGATAGAAGCTAAGTAGTCCTGCGACTCTGCACTCAGTTGGTAACTGTCAAAGTCGAAATAGATCTTGTTGAATTTCTCTACTTCTTCTGCCGCTTTCGCAATATGCGCACGGGTGAGCGTGTCAATGCGCTCTACAATAGTCGTGTCGCTGCGCGGAATATATTGAATGAGTGTATCGTGACGAGTGAAATAATCGAAATAATCTACCGTCTCGTGTTTGTCCGGAGCCACGTAATGCCAGTGAATACCCACCTTTACACCCAACTCCCATGGATGGGAAGAAGAAGCCATGTTCGTTGCGTAGGCACCTTTGTATTCTTCCATGAAAGTGAACGTGTCATCTTTCCAGCCTAAAGCTTTTTTCTCGGAACTGTTAGCGTCATTGAGAACACAGTTGAAATAACCGCCGACAAACAACTCAATCTGTTTGGTCATTGGGAACAACGCACCGCAGTCAGCAAAGAGAGCAACTTGGGAACGAACACTCATCTTGCCTTTCGCGCAAGGTTCTTTCGTATAGTCTTTGGTGCCGAACTCGTGCATGTCTTCCAGATTCAAATCCCATCCGGGGTAGTAGCCGCTATGCGTGACTTCGCCTTGTAACACGCGGTAACGTTTTGAGATCGCAAAGGAAGGTGCGATACCGGCAGCCGCAAACAGACGTACTTTCCAACTATCCTTCTTGTATTGGAACTGTGCCGAGATAGGGATGCCGAGCGCGTGGACGGTCTCACGTTCTTTCCAGCGACGTACAGTGGCTGTGTGGTCATAATGCTGTTCCAGGTCCGTATCCGTCTGGTCTCTCCATATATAAGTACCGCCGATATTGGCGAAAGAAGTGTAGTTGGTCAACCATAATCCGGCTCCTATACCCCAGTTTTGCGTAAAGAAATACGCATATTGTGCTTGCAGTATCGCACTGAACGAACCATTCGTGCTACAATAAGGATCACGTAAACCATAACCCAATGAACCGAAACCTATACCGGCATATGCCTCCACATAATGACCGCGACGGTCCGTAGAATCCGGACGAATCGTGTCAATACGCTGCATAGCCGTACTATCCGGGATATACGCTATCTGTGTGAACGTGTCTGTGAAAAACTGAATAGTGGTAATCTCTACCCGTGCCAGACTATCCGGCGTCTTCTGTAACTCCGGCGTGTCTTCGAGATACAAAGACCGCTCAGTCACCTGTGTGCGCTCCGGTGTCTGCGCTTCACGCATCGTGCGCACCGTATCGTTCTGTGCGGCCAGAGCCAGAGGTAAGAGAAGTGCAGATACAATTACTAATCCGTGTCTCATGGTGTTTGTTTATTATTTTGTGACCCGACCGGGAATCGAACCCGGATTTGAGCTTTAGGAGAGCCCCGTTCTATCCATTGAACTATCAGGTCGCGCTCGCTCGCGACCTGATAGATCGTTCGAGCGTAGCGAGATAAGAACTAGCAGTGAGGAGGAAACTCTCCGTATTCCTCGAAGGTGTAATTCAAAAAATCATTCATCGGTTTCCCTGCTTTCGCAATCTCTACGATTTCATCGAGAAAATCCGGGGCACTTACCTGCTCGTCTGTCAGCGGAGTGCTGAACGTATAGGTTTTGTGTTTTAACCAGTCGGGATGCTTGAACTCCGGATCAAAACCTGCCGGCACTTTCTTAAGCATTCCCCAGTACGGGTCAAAATCTTGTCCGAAATATTTCTGCCAACTCGGTGCTGCCATGATTTGCTCCACTTCCTCATAGTTGGCTTCTATCTCCGTACGCAACGCTTTCAGCAGTTCTTTTCCCGGATCCCATATGCCTCCGGCAAACATACATTGACCCGGTTGGATATGGACGTAGTACCCACCGCGCATAGAATGCTTACCCCATGTGCGCGGTTGACCCGGTACTCCTGCTGCAGGAAAAACACCGAACCATTCCTTATAAGGCCGTTTGTCATGACTGAATCGAACGTCTCGATAGATACGCCAGATACAATCTTTCGGTTGCAGGGCTGCCAAAGCTGGATCAAACTCCGCCAGACGCTGTATATATGCTGCAGAAAAGTCCACGTAGCGAGCGTAGCATCGTTGATACCACTCTTTATGCTCGGCAAACCATTCACGGTTATTATTCGCCGCCAACTCCCGTAAAAAATCCAATATCTCTTTCATAATCTTGCGATGCAACGTTTCAGTCCTTCCATCCAATGTGGAATCTCCGCACCAAAGGTCTTCTTGAATTTCGACTTATCCAATACGCTATAGTGTGGCCGGGGGGTCTTATACGTATATTCTTCCGATAAAATCGGACGAACATGACATGTTGTGATGCCGGCTAACTCGTGTATGGCTAAGGTAAAATCATACCAACTGCATACACCCTCATTCGTGAAATGATAGATACCCGGATGCCAACACGGTGTCTCGATAACCGTGAAGATGGCTTGAGCTAAATCTGCCGCATAGGTGGGGGTTCCTATCTGGTCAAACACCACACCTAATTGCTCCTTCTCTTTGCCCAACCGAATCATCGTCTTTACGAAGTTATTTCCGAACTCGGAATATAGCCATGCCGTGCGTAAAATTACCGCTTCCGGACAAACGGCCAGCAATCGTTTCTCTCCTTCGTATTTCGTTCTTCCGTAGGCGGTACGAGGTGCTACGGGATCTGTTTCGCGGCACGGAATATGTTCATCGCCGGAGAACACATAGTCTGTACTCACGTGAATCACCTTCACACCCTGACTTCCCAATACACTCAGCGCCTCCGCATTGATCCTCATCGCCGTAGCCTCGTCCTCCTCCGCTTTATCCACATTCGTGTAGGCCGCACAATTGACAATCAGGTCTATCGCGTGCTGCTCTACAAAAGCAGACAAAGCCGCCTTGTCGCAGATATCCAACTCCTCCACATCTGTGAAGAAATAGGTGTGCTTTGGATGTGCATTACTCAGCACACGCATCTCATTGCCTAATTGTCCGTTTGCGCCTGTGATTAATATATTCATATTAGAAAGGATTGTCTAAGTCTTTTAATAATGGATGTTTGGTGTCCTTTGCGCTGATGATACGTACCTCTTCCGGAACTTGCCAATCAATCGCCAAGTCCGGATCACACAGTAAGATCCCCCCATCCACTTCCGGGTGATACAAGTTATCACATTTGTATGTAAAAATAGCCTGTTCACTCAATACAGAGAAACCGTGCGCAAAACCGCGCGGAATGAAGAACTGACGTTTGTTCTCCTCGCTCAACTCCACGCTGAACCACTGACCGTACGTCTTACTGCCTTTGCGCAGATCAACCGCTACGTCCAACACCCTACCTACTGTGCAACATACCAATTTCGCTTGACTGTAAGGAGGCCTTTGGAAATGCAAGCCGCGCACGACACCATAACTCGAACAAGACTGGTTGTCCTGAACAAACTGCGCATCTATACCCGCTTCGCGGTAACGTTGTTCGTTATAGGTCTCTACAAAATAGCCACGGGCATCCTGGAATACTTGCGGCTCAATAACCAACAGTCCCTCAATCGGTGTTTGAATAATATTCATATCGTTTATCTCAAAAAGCGCACAAAGATACTGCTTTTTTTTGATATATGCAAAAAAAATGCACATTATGTGCACTTTTTTATCTCTTCATAGGTAAAACCGCGTTGAAGAAGAAATCTCAGACGCTTCTCTTCACTATCCGTTCGGCGTTCCTCAATCAATTTGCGAAGGTTTTTGCTATACATCGCCCTGTCGATATTTACCAGCGCCTCATGAATAGCACTTTCCGGCAGATCCAAGGCACGAAGACCGGCTTGGATTTTCATACGGCCCCAACTCTGATATTCCACTTTATCATGCACATATGCACGGCAGAAGCGGGCATCGTTCAAGAAGTCATTTTCGTATAGATTTTGCTCGATGAAATCGAAGAAATCCGAACATACTCCCCATTCATACAACTTCCTTTTTACATCCGCCCAGCAATGCTCGGCTCGTGCACAATAAGCTTGTGCTTTATCTAACGCTTCGGGCTTCGATAATTCGTGGTTTACCATAGATATCATTGCTTATTTGGATTTCCGTATAACCTTCATTTTTTAACATCGCAACCAGTTCCTGCGGATAAGCTTCGTTGATCTCAAAGAACAGAAACTCCCCTAAGTGTAATTTCGCAATGCGACGGTAGAAGAGCAACGGATCGTTATCGGGAACGAACAAGGCAGTCGCCGGTTCATAATCCAATACATTGCGTCGCATATCATTTTTCTCTTTCTCGCAGATATACGGAGGATTGGATACCACGATATCAAAAGTACCGATGGAATCGGCAGAATCCGACAAAATATCCAGCTGCTTGAACTCCACTTCCACGCTATTTCGCTTCGCATTCTCTTTCGCTACTCCAATCGCTTCGTTCGAGATATCGATGCCCGTTACTTGCCATTCAGGACGTGCCTTCTTCAATGCAATAGCGATACAACCTGACCCCGTTCCTATATCCAACACCTTGAACCTTTCGCCTTTTACCTTTAACCTTTCCACTCTCGCAACCACCTCCGCCGTCTCTGGACGAGGAATGAGGGTCGCAGGAGTCAACTTCAAATCCAATCCGCACCATAACGTGTGGCCGAAAATGTACTGAATTGGCTCAAAATGCAATAATCGAGCGATAATAGGCTCAAAAATTTGCATATCTGCAAAATTTTTTGTACTTTTGCAGCCGAATTGGATTTGGGTGCGACTCAGACCTGTCGTCTCCTCTGCTACCCACCAAGCTAATGCTTCCGCTTCCTCCTTGGGATAGGCGGCTTGTAATTGCGCTGCTATGTCACGTATTTGTGAAATCACGCTGCAAAATTACTACAAAAAAATGGAATACGCAAATTATATTGCATATTGTGTCGAAATTGCTCGTCGAGGGGAGTATTTTGTGGCTCCGAACCCTATGGTTGGTGCGGTTTTGGTGCGTAATTCCGATGGCACTATCCTCGCCGAAGGATGGCATGAGAAATATGGTGAAGCACATGCGGAAGTGAACTGCTTCCGGAATTTCGAGAAGTCGGGATGTAGAGATGTAGAGATGTCGAAATGCACCTTATTCGTATCATTGGAGCCCTGTAGCCACTATGGAAAGACTCCTCCTTGTGCCAAGTTGATCATTGAGAAAGGAGTAGGACGGGTAGTAGTCGGTATGTTGGATCCGAACCCCTTGGTAGCCGGCAAAGGTGTGCAGATGCTCCGCGAGGCAGGTATTGAAGTAATAGTCGGAGTGCTCGAAGACCAATGTCGCGCACTCAACAAACGGTTCTTGTGCTTGCATGAGCAGCACCGACCCTATGTCATCCTCAAATGGGCGCAGACGGCAGATGGATTTGTAGACCGGAAAAGAGTACAGAGCACGAACCGCTGTGCTGACGGAATACAAACCGAGCACCTCAACGGAGCACTCACTATCTCCACGCCGGAGACGAAGAAATTAGTGCACAAGATGCGGGCGGAGAACATGGCGATCATGGTCGGCACCAACACTGTCTTGTTAGACAACCCGCGGCTGCTGAATACCCATTGGGAGGGACGTAGCCCCATCCGCGTCACCTTGGATAGGCACCATGTTATCCCTGCTGATGCACGGATTTTTTCCGGTGACGCCGAGACAATCGTCTATCGTGACCGCACCGATTGGCCGTTTGTGCTGTTGGATCTGGCTGCGCGAAACATCCATTCGATCCTGGTAGAAGGAGGACCCGCGCTTTTGGCACATATCTTGCAAACGAAGCTATGGGACGAGATACATATAGAGGTCGCACCGGAACTGCGTATCGGCGATGGTGTTCCTGCTCCGCAGATACCTCTGCCGACTGCATACGAAACCGTGGACGGTCATCGATTATATACGATTTATAACAACGAATTATGCGAAAAATAAGTATTATATTGCTTTTGAGTATGATCACATCGCTGTCGCTATGGGCAGAGGATGTGGTGTATCTGACTACCGCGCAGTTCCGCCAGCGGATTTTTGATTACAAGACCGATAAAGAGTGGACTTTCAAGGGAGACAAACCCTGCGTCATTGATTTTTATACTACGTGGTGCGGACCTTGCAAACGCTTGGCACCAATCATGGAGGAACTCAGTCAGACCTATTGTGACCAAGTTGTTTTCTACAAAGCGGATACGGAGCGGGAACGCGA
Organism: Paludibacteraceae bacterium; assembly: GCA_017541805.1. GTDB lineage: Bacteria > Bacteroidota > Bacteroidia > Bacteroidales > Paludibacteraceae > Colicola. The sequence continues at coordinate 9,329 of JAFXYK010000027.1, read as the reverse complement.
GTTAGCATACGTATTCGGAATCAACTCCATACCGCAAGTGTTGTATATCCCAGTGGAAGGTAAACCCATGCTGCTCAAAGGCCTCTATCCGAAAGAGGAGATCGTTCGAATCATTGAGGAGTTCCTGTTGAACAACGAAAACTGATAGCTAAAAATCATGCAAGTAGAATTAGTTTTATTAGTCCTTTCGCTGCTCTTCTTTGTCAGTATTTTTGCCGATAAAATCGGCTATAAATACGGTGTGCCGGCCTTGCTGCTCTTCTTGGCGGTCGGTATGTTCTTCGGCTCGCACGGAATGGCTACATTGTTGGGTACGAAAGGGATAGAGATAGAAACCGGAACGGCACAGGCGATCAGTACGCTCGCTATGTGTATCATCCTCTTCACCGGTGGTATGGAGACGCGTCTGAGTGACATAAAGTCGGTCCTCGCACCGGGTATCACTCTGGCCACTTTAGGTGTTCTTGTGACCTGTGTAATCACCGGTGTGATCATCTATTTCATCTTCGGTTGGATCAATGCAGTCGCCTCGATCTCCATCTGGATGGCGTTGCTTATGGCGGCTACGATGTCCAGTACCGACAGCGCCAGTGTATTCTCCATCCTCCGCACCAACGGCATAGGACTCAAGCATAACCTGCGACCGCTGTTGGAATTGGAGTCAGGTGCGAATGACCCTATGGCGTATGTCCTCACCACCACCCTTATAGGCGTTGTCGTAGGCATAGAAACAGCCGGTGAAAACGGCAATATTACTGCTTTGCCGATTGTTCAGACCATCGTCATTCAACTCGTCATGGGTACCGTGCTTGGATTTGCACTTGGACATGGACTGGTGCAACTCATGCGCCGCGTCAAACTGGGAAACGAGTCCCTTTATCCGATCATGGTGCTCACGGCATGTATCTTCATTTTTTCCGTCACGTATTATCTACAAGGAAACACCTACCTGGCAGTCTATGTGGGCGGTCTGATTATCGGAAACAATAAGTTCACCCGTAAGCGCCAGACACGTTCGTTCTTTAATGGACTCACGTGGCTCAGCCAACTGGTCATGTTCCTCATGTTAGGCCTGATGGTAGAACCGACGAACCTGCTGAATTATCATGTCTGGCTCCCTTGTCTGATTATCAGTATCGTCATGATAGGTATCTCCCGCCCGGCTGCGGTCCTACTATGTATGCTGCCGTTCAAGCAGTATCGCCAGCGTGATAAAATGATGCTCGGATGGGTGGGACTCAAAGGAGCTGTACCTATTATATTTGCTATCATGTGCAAAGCTAACGGTGTGCCTGGAGCGGACATGATCTTTAATATCGTCTTCCTTTGCACCCTCGTCTCGTTGCTGACACAAGGAACGACCCTGACCTATGTAGCGAAGAAACTGCGATTGAATACAGAGCGGGAAGAAGAACGATCACTCGAGCATTTTGATATGGACCTGCCGGAAGAGATTCAGTCTTCCGCGCGGGAGGTGGAAGTGAAAGAGTCCATGCTGACTGGTGGAAACACCCTTCGTGAGATTAAGATCCCACCGCACACCCTTATCATCATGGTGCGTCGCGGAGAAGACTTCTTCATTCCTACCGGTTCCAGTGCACTCGAGATCGGAGATCAGCTACTCGTCATTCGTGATAAGGATGCCGAAGCTACCTTCAAGCAGATGACGAACGAGGCGGAGGAAGAAGCACAATGGCGAGCAGAGATAAAAGCGAAAGCAAGAGCTCGCTTCGATCGTCTTACCGCCTGGACACGTAAGAAAAAATCATAAATCTCTAATATAAAATCTCAGATGAAAAAAACGATAGTTTTTTTAACCGGTGCTACCGGCACCATGGGCTACGCAGGAATGACGGAGATCCTGAAGTATCCGGATCTGTATGAATTGCGTATCCTCGCTCGTCCGAGCAAGAAAAATAAAGAGTTGCTCTCTAAACTTTCAACTGTAAACTCTCAACTTCAAATCATCTGGGGTGACCTCACCAAATACGATGATATCCTTAAGGGCGTCTCGGGTGCCGACATCGTGCTGCATGTAGGCGGTATGGTGTCGCCGCAAGCGGACTATCGGCCGAAAGCGACGCTGCGCACCAACATCACAGCTGCAGAGTATATCACCAAAGCGGTCCTTGCGCAACCCGAAGATAAGCAACCTAAAGTGGTTTATATCGGTTCTGTAGCACAGATGGGTGATCGTCGTGAACCGCTCCATTGGGGACGCGCCGGAGACCCGATATGTGTCTCGGCATACGACCATTACGGACTTACGAAGGCATTGGCAGAGCGTATCATTACCGATTCCGGCATCAAGACCTGGGTGAGCCTTCGTCAGTCAGGTATCCTCTATCCGGCGATTCTCAAGAACTATGACCCGATCATGTTCCATGTGCCGATTCGAGGTGTGTTGGAGTGGGCTACTGTGGAAGACAGTGGTCGACTGCTCGAACGTGTATGTCGACCTGAAGTGCCGGCGGAGTTCTGGCGCAACTATTACAACATAGGTTCCGGTGCCGAGTATCGCCTCTCTAACTATGAGTTTGAGTGTTTGCTGCTCGAAGCAATCGGTTGTCCGAAACCGGAGCAGATCTTTAATGCCAACTGGTTCACCACCCGTAATTTCCACGGTATGTGGTATATCGACGGCGATAAATTGGAGAACTATCTCCATTTCCGTGCGAATGTGCCGGTTAAAGAGTATTTCGCACAGATGGCGAAAGCGGAATCCCTGCCATGGGGCATTAAGTTTGCGTCCAAGACCCATATCGCTAAACTGTTCCCGCATTGTGTGAAGATTGCTATGCGCGCGATGGCGAATAGTACGGAACATGGCACTCAGTGGTGGATTAAAAACAATGTCACTCCGCGTATTAACGCTTACTACGGCAGCCTCGAAGCATACAAAGCTATTCCCGAATGGAAACATTTCGATGTCAGCCATAACAGCGAGACGCCCGTCCTGCTTGACCACGGATACGATGAGAGCAAAGATGTGGACCAACTCACCGACGCGGAACTCAACAAAGCGGCCGCCTTCCGTGGCGGTAAATACCTCGGTAATGACATTTGGCAAGATGCTAACGGAAATACCTTCAAAGCCGGTCGTCGTCTGATCCTTCTCGGCGGACACTGGTCTCCGTTTGACATGCCTTATCCCTACGCGCACGAGCCGAAAGAGAAACAGATTTCATGGCATTGGGATCGCGTAGCAAAGCAGAATCCGTTCTTTGCGCAACTCTGGGCTCCGCTCCATGATGCGAACGAAGATAATGTCTATGGGCCGGAGATTTTTGAAGGCTGGGAGCGGTGAGCCACCGCAGGCGAGCATCATTAAGCGAGCGTAAACATGTATTTTGACGAACTTGCATTATCAGACGAAGTCCTGGACGCCCTGTGGGACATGCATTTCGATGAGTGTACCCCGGTGCAAGAGAAGGCGATACCCGTGATCCTTGAGGGTCGCGACGTGATTGCTTGTGCCCAAACCGGAACCGGTAAAACGGCTGCGTATATCCTGCCTTTGCTCACCAATCTGGCTTACGACAATCATGATCCCGATAAACTGAACGCCATCATTATGGCGCCTACACGCGAACTCGCGCAACAGATAGACCAGCAGATGGAAGGCTTCGGTTTCTATGTGCCTTTCTCATCTGTGGCTATCTACGGCGGCAAGGACAACGGTGCATGGGGAACACAAGTCACTGGGCTCCAGCGCGGAGCTGACATCGTCATTGCTACGCCCGGGCGATTGCTTAGTCAGATGAATATTTACGATATCGATTTCTCCGGTATCAAGTATTTCATCCTCGATGAAGCAGACCGAATGCTCGATATGGGTTTCTACGACGACATCATGACCATTGTGCGCAAACTGCCTAAAGACCGGCAGACAATCATGTTCTCCGCCACGATGCCGGAGAACATACGCCGCATGGCCAAAGCCATCATGAACAACCCTGCGGAAGTGCAGATCGCCGTTTCCCGTCCCCCTGAGACTATCAAGCAGATGCATGAGTTCGTGGACGAAACCAAGAAAGTGGAGTTCCTTCTTTCAACGTTCAACGTTCAACTCTCCACTTCCAAGAAAATAATCCTCTTTGCCGGAAAGAAACAACGCGTCAAGGACCTCGCGCGCACGTTGCGCTCTTTACATATTGACGCGCGTGCGATGCATTCTGACCTCGAGCAGAGTGAACGCGACCAAGTCATGCTTGATTTTCGCAATGGAAAGATAGGCGTACTCGTGGCTACAGACGTCGTTGCGCGCGGTATCGATGTCACCGACGTGCCGTTAGTCATCAACTATGACGTGCCGCATGATCCGGAAGACTATGTCCATCGTATCGGTCGCACTGCACGCGCAGAGAATAGCGGCGAAGCCATGACGCTGGTCTCACCGGACGATATACGGTATTGGAAAAGGATAGAAAAATTCCTTAAAGGTGACGAATCCTCCACTCGTTCGGGTAAAGGTTGTTCATCCGATTCCCGACATTCTTCGCGAAACCGAGGGGGACACCCTCATAGGTCAAAAGGACAAGGCCGAGGGGCACATCATTCAAAACCAAAGCCTCGGTCCTGAGATAACTCAACGCTTGCTCGCGCGTCAGTGACACTAATGGAAAGGCTTCCTTACGGAGGTCTTTCGCCATACTTAGACTATGCTGCGGCGCTATACCCTTACCACGCTCTTCTCCCAGACCGAAACCCGTTGAGATACACGTTAGCTGTGTACCCAACCAGTCTATGATCTCTTTGAACTTATACGGATAGGCTGTTGCAAAACGGTCGGAGTAGCGAATAGCCCAATCATCCGGGTGCTGCAACCAACTTCGCATAACCGGCATGTACTCCGGGTGCGGCATGTTCGCTTCTTTCTTCGGTGCTTTCACTTTAATCGGCTCCGCTACCCCCTCATGCTTACGCAGCGCACAGATATATAATCCTTCTCCCTTCGTCTTATGCGGGTAGAAATGGTAACCCATACTGCCTTCCGTGATTCCCCAACTCGGGTCGTAGTCAATTGGCAGCACGTCGGCACCCAAAGTCTCTGCTAACCATTCTACGTTCTTCTCGTTCTCCTCCTCGTTGAACGTGCAGGTTGAGTAAATCAATATACCGCCGGGCTTCAAGGCGTCCCATACATCCATCAGGATGCTCCGTTGTCGCTCTGCACATTGCTTCACTGCCTTCAGACTCCATTCGCTCCGGGCCTGCTCGTCCTTGCGGAACATGCCTTCTCCGGAACAGGGAGCGTCCACTAAGATACAGTCGAACAAATGCTTGCAGCGCTCTCTGTATTCCTCCGCTGTGTTATGGGTCACGATCGTGTTACCGTTGCCCCATTTCTGGATATTCTCGCTTAAGATGAACACGCGCTGACGGACCACTTCGTTGCTCAGTAACAAGCCGTCGCGACCCAGATATTCACTGATCAACGTGCTTTTACCGCCCGGGGCTGCACACAGATCCAACACGATCGACGAGGTGTCCACATACTGCTCCAACACCTGCTGAAGAAACATTGAACTGGCTTCCTGCACGTAGTAACAACCCGCGTGAAAAAGAGGATCCAGCGTGAATTGAGGACGTTCACTCAAGTAGTAGCCGTCCATATGCCAAGGTACCTCGTCTGTATCGCAATCGAACGTCAGTACGTCCAATTTACTGTTTAGACGAATAGAGGTAACAGGCTCCGTCTCCAGCGCCCTCAACAACAGCTCGGCTTCGTTGCCCATCTGCTGATGCATACTCTCTATGAAATCAACCGGTAGCATATTTTTTCAAAATCGGCTGCAAAGTTACAAAAAAATTTGCATGTATGCAAAAAAAATCGTAAATTTGCACACTTTTTCGTGACAGATGGAATTTCTGGACCAACTGAACGCCTCGCAACGAGAGGCGGTGACATATACCGAGGGAGCGTCGCTTATCGTCGCCGGAGCAGGATCGGGTAAGACCCGCGTGCTCACCTATCGCATCGCGTACCTGCTGCAGCAAGGGGTGCCGGCGTCTCGTATCATGGCACTCACCTTCACCAACAAAGCGGCACGTGAGATGAAAGAGCGAATTACCAAACTGGTTGGCTCCGACGCGCGATACCTCGCGATGGGCACTTTCCACTCCATCTGCACTCGACTGATTCGTCCTTATGCCGACCTGCTCGGCTACACACGCGACTTCACCATCTACGACACAACCGACAGCAAATCGGTCATCAAAACGATATGCAAAGAGCGGGGCTTAGATGAGAAGATATATAAATCCGGAGCCGTGCAAGCACGTATATCCATGGCGAAAAACAGCGGTGTCGGAGTGCGCGAATATGTCATGAATCAGCAACTGCTGCGTGAAGACCGAGAACAACGAATGTATGATTTTCCAACGGTCTACGAGTTGTACGAAGCCCGACTCAAAGCGGCTAATGCCATGGACTTCGATGACCTGCTGATTAACATGCTGAGGCTTATGGATGTTAGTCCTGAAGTGCAGCAGAAATACCAGCAGCAGTTTCAATATATCCTCGTCGATGAGTATCAGGACACGAACTACATCCAGTTCCTGCTCGTCAAGCGTTTGGCAGAACCGCAGAATAACATATGCGTCGTAGGCGACGACGCGCAGTCGATATACTCCTTCCGCGGAGCCGACATACGTAATATCCTCAATTTTCAACGCGTCTATCCGCAAGCGAAGCTATTCAAACTCGAGCGCAACTACCGCTCCACGCAGACCATCGTTAATGCGGCTAACTCGCTGATTCACAAGAACATACACCAAATAGAGAAAACCGTCTATTCGGAGAAAGAAGAAGGGCAACCGCTTAATCTGCAACCTTACATGGACGACCGCACGGAGGCACTCGGTGTGGCGACGAAGATCCAGCGAATGAAGTTCAAAGGATATGATTCGTTTGCGGTGTTGTACAGGACCAATGCGCAGAGTCGTGTGATAGAAGGAGAGCTGCGTAAGCTGAATATCCCTTACCGCATCTACGGCGGCACGTCGTTCTACCAGCGAAAAGAGATTAAAGATGCACTCGGTTACCTCCGTCTGGCCATCAATGGTCGTGATAACGAAGCGTTGCTTCGTATAGTCGGTTTTCCAGGTCGAGGAATCGGTGAGACGACCATGAAGAAAGTGTCCGCATGTGCCATCGAGCACCATGCTGCTTATCTGGATGTCATGCGTCGACCGAGTGAGTTCGCTCTGGATGTCAGTGCGGCTACGCAGAAGAAACTGCAGGCTTTTGCGGCGCTTATTGATAACTATCATGAGCAGAGTGAGACGATGGATGCCTTCGCGTTTGCGGAAAACGTGCTGCGTACGTCCGGTGTCCTCACCGCCTTGGCGATGGATCGCACCCAAGAAGGAATCGACCGTGCACAGAACGTGCAGGAGTTGTTGAACGCTATTCATGAGTTCGTGGACCAGCGCGTCAACGAAGGAATCGACTACACGCCGATTACCGATTTCCTCTCTGAAGTCAGTCTGCAGACCGATCAGGATGAGAACCTCACCGACACCACAGAGCGTGTTACGCTCATGACTGTCCATGCCGCCAAAGGACTCGAGTTTCCTGTCGTCTTCATCGTCGGACTGGAAGAGAACCTCTTTCCCTCGCAGTTTGCGGTTAAACCGAGTGAGATAGAAGAAGAACGTCGGTTGCTCTATGTGGCTATCACACGTGCTATGGAGCAGTGTCACCTCTCCTTTGCTCGCCAGCGGTTCCGCAACGGGTCCTTCACCTTCGCGTCGTATTCTCGTTTCCTCAATGACATCGACCGTCGTTTCTTCGCTCTCTCGAAGCCCGCTGCGCCGAGTACACCTAGCATTCCGAAAATTCAGAGTGTTCCGAATATTCCGATTAATCCGATTAATCCGAGCGCTCCGAAATCTCCCATCTCCAATGCCCAAGCTCCTATATTGTCCTCTTTTAGAGCGGACGATCGTGTCGCACATCGTGTCTTTGGCAACGGAACCGTAGTGCGCGTCTATCGTGATGAGGTGACGGAAAATGATAAGATTGAGATCAACTTCGATACCCAAGGTGTCAAGACCTTGCTCCTTACGCACGCGAAACTGGAAAAACTATAAATTGGATGCTATTAATCAACAAAATGCCCTTTCGAATAGTTCGGAGGGGCGTTTTTGTTGAAAAAATGAAAAAAAATTTGCACATGTCGCAAATTCTTCGTAACTTTGTGCGATTTTTGGCTCGCAAGCCTGCGAAAGCCCATAAATCATAAATTTGCAATTTGAAATCATAAATATTAAATAACAAATTTAATTACTATGGCAGACAATGAAAAATTAAATCTGTTGGCCGATTTTGCGCCGGTATCCGCTCAGCAGTGGAAGGACAAAATCATTGCCGACCTCAAAGGTGCCGATTTCGATAAGAAATTGGTGTGGCGCACGCCGGAAGGCTTTAGCGTCCAGCCTTTCTACCGCCGCGAGGACCTCAAAGGCCTGAAGACGACCGTTTCTGCGCCCGGTCAGTTCCCTTACGTCCGCGGTACGCGTACAAACAACGAATGGGCAATTCGCCAGAACATCTGCGCTTGCAAGAACGCGCGTAAGGCGAACGCGAAGGCGCTGGAGGTGCTCAACAAAGGTATCACATCGCTCGGTTTCTGTTTAGACAAAGAGAAACTAACCTACCATTTCATCAAGACCCTGCTGAACGGTATCTACGCTCCGGCGGTGGCTATCAACTTCAGCATCTGCGCATGTGCAGCGCCTCAGTTGGCGAACATCCTCGTGCGTTACTACGGCCGCATGGGTTACGACACGAAGGGCCTTATCGGTTCTATCAACGTCGATCCGATCAAGAACATGCTCCTCAAGGGCAAAGCCCTGACCCGTGAGCAGGTATCTCAGAAGATCGCGGAGACCGTCAAAGCAGCTAAGTCGCTGCCGAGTTACCGCGTAGTAGGCGTGAACAGCGTGATACTGAACAACTCGGGTGCTTACGCGGCGCAGGAGTTGGCTTACGCGCTGGCATGGGGAGCCGAGTACATGACGATGTTGACGGAGGCCGGAATACCGAACTACCGTGCGGCGAACGCAATCCGTTTCAACATGGGTATCGGCGGCAACTATTTCATGGAGATTGCTAAGTTCCGCGCAGGCCGTCTGCTGTGGGCAAAGATCGTTGAGGCATACAAAGACCCGATCTTCACCACCGCTCTTCGCAACGCCGCTAAGATGAACGTCAGCGCAGAGACCAGCCGTTTCAATATGACCATCTTTGACGCGTACGTGAACCTGCTTCGTTCGCAGACCGAGACCATGAGTGCTGCTCTCGCAGGTGTGGATGAGATCAC
>JAFXYK010000026.1 GCA_017541805.1 Paludibacteraceae bacterium | reverse complement strand
TTCATACATTCATACATTCATACATGTATTATTTGCCACCGAAGGCACTGAGCAGCGAACTGATAGCACCTGCGTACTGCGCAGCGGTGCTGGCATAGCCGGCAGCGGTGTTAGCGGTGCTTTGTGCTTTCTCCGAAGCGTTCTGTACGGTCTCGCTCTCTTTGACCATCGTCACGAGGCTGTTCGTCACACTCTCCACATTGTTCTGGGTTACCAGACCTAAGGAAGACGAGATCAGACCCTTACCGAAATCAGACAGATAGGTCTTGTCTTTGTAGTTGTCTTTCAGCCCCTCGCAGTTAGCCAACAGCGATACGGCATTGAGTGCATTCTGCATGTTCTTGTAGTCGTACTTGTTACCGTCGGCTTTGTACTGGTTGTACAGGTTCAGAAGCGCATTTCCTGCACCCTGACCGGCACTCATGGCACTCGAAGAGGTCGTCGTAGCGGCCGTTGAAGTAGAGGTTGTGTTACTGCTGTTACCTTGCATCATTCCGCAGCCGGCTACCATCATAACCACTGCTGCCATCAAAAAAATCTTTTTCATAATACTATATTCATTTTGTTTGTTTGTCCGTCTATGAACGCAATGATATTGTCTGCTACGTTCTCGCACATCGCGATGCGCCCTTCCCATGTGCCGGTGCCAGTATGCGGACTCAGCACTATGTTGGGCAGTTTCAGCAACTCCGGGTCAATCTGCGGTTCGAACTCATATACATCCAGCGCTGCACCCGCGATGATACCGCTCTTCAGGGCCTCCACCAGCGCCGCCTCATCTACGTGCGCTCCGCGCGCGGTGTTGATAAGGTACGCACTGCGTTTCATCATCCCCAGTTCCGGTTTGCCGATGATATGATGCACCTCGGGTGTATAAGGCAGGTTCAGACTCAGATAGTCACTGTCCTGCAGCAAGGTCTGAAAATCCACATACTGCGCCTGCACTCCTTCACGCGCTAACTCGTTCATTTTTTCCTTCGTTAACTCGTGCCTGTTGTGGTAAATGATCTTCATCCCGCTGGCGGCAGCTCTACGCGCCAGCGCCTGACCGATACGACCCATACCTAAGATACCCAAGGTCTTGCCGTACAGCGAATGACTGAGATTATTCATCACCGCCATCGGCTCGCCTGTCCCGTTCCGCAGAGCGCGGTCGAACTCACTCACCCGCCGCGCTACGTCGATCATCAACGCAAAAGCCAGTTCCGCCGTCGGTTCAATCACCGGCTGCGGCGTGTTCGTCACGCGGATACCGCGTTCACGGCATGCCTCCAGATCAATGTTGTTATATCCCACGCCAAAATTGGCTATCAACTGCAACTTAGGCATCGCCTCGATCATCTCACGCGACACTTTATGATCAAACGTGCTCACGAGGATCTCCGTCTCATGCAGTTCTTCCGGGGAGAGATGCGCTATGTCTAATGTCCTTGGCGCTTGGTCCAATATCCCTCGCTCAACGAGGCGCCAGAACCCTTCTTGGGGCAATGATGTGGTGAATACAATCTTCATCTTCAAACCTTTGCGACTGCAAAGGTACTGCTTTTTTTTGAAATACGCAAGCGCGTGCGCGTTTTTCTACGAAAAAAAAGCGGAAATATTTGCATATGTCAGAAATTTAATGTACCTTTGCAGCCGATTTTAAATTGGCGTATTATGCGAAAAGGGATATATATACTGTTGATGATGCTGTTTTGCCTGCCGATGCTGGCAGAGAAACAGTATACCGTCGTGCTCGATCCCGGGCATGGCGGACAAGACCCAGGAGCTGTCGGTAAGTTCTCTTATGAGAAAGATCTGAACCTGCAATTGGCGCTCAAAGTGGGTGAACTGCTCGTAGAGCAATATCCGGAGATCAACGTCGTATATACCCGTTCTACCGACGTGTTTGTGCCCTTGCAGACCCGCGCCGATATCGCGAATAAGAACAATGCCGACCTGTTCATCTCTATCCATGCCAACTCGTCGGACAAGAAAGAACCGCGGGGCGTGGAGACCTTCATCCTTGGTACGGATAAGATGGAGAAGAATCTGGATGTCGCTATGCGCGAGAACGCCGTGATGAAGCTGGAGTCGAACTACCAGACGACCTATCAGGGTTTTGACCCGAACTCCATCGACTCCTATATCATGTTCGAACTGATGCAGAACAGTCACATGGAGCAGTCGCTTCTTTTCGCTGAACAGGTGCAGAAACGTTTCGTCGGACACCTCAACCGCGAGGATCGCGGTGTGCGCCAAGCGGCTTTCTGGGTGCTGCTCAAGACGGCATGCCCTTCTATCCTCTTTGAGATGGGATTCATCTCCAATCCCGAGGAAGAGAAATACCTCAACCAACCTGCTTCGACGGCGCAGATGGCGAATGCCATCGTCAATGCTTTTGCGGCGTACACCCATCGCCAGGCCGTGCGCCATGAGACGCTGGCTATCGATACGGTGAATGTCAAACCCGCGCCGGCTGAACCCGAGAAACCGACGGTGCCTGCCGCCGAAGTGCCGGAGAACAAAGCGCAGCCGGTGACTTACTACGCCCTGCAGATCTGTGCATCCCGCACGCTGCTGGATCCTGCTGACCCCAAACTCAAAGGAGTGGCCTGCGAATACCGTCAGATAGGCGATTGGTATAAATACTACGCCATCATCGATACCGACCGCAACAAGGTTGTGGAGAAACAAAAAGAGATCAAACCGATCTTCCCCGATTGCTGGATAACCAAGTTTGAACGATGAAACATACACGAGAAATAAAAGTGGGACTGCTGACCGTTCTCTGTCTCTTCCTGCTGTATTTTGGATTCTATTTCCTCAAGGGAGTCAATATCTTCTCTCCCACCAATCCGTACTACGGTCGCTTTGAGCACCTGCACGGTTTGGAGGAGCAGGCGCCGGTTTATATCCGCGGATATAAAGTGGGCCATGTCAGCGAGATCCACTATGACTATGCGCGCAAGGATGCGTACACGGTGGATATCTCCATTGACAAGCAGATCAGCTTGCCCGAAGGAACGCAGATGGCCCTCGTCTCCGACGGACTGATCGGAGGCATGGCGATCGAACTGCAGTTCCCGGATGCGTATTACGAAGAGAACGCAGACATCGCTATGCATCAACATGGCGATTATCTGCCTACCACCTATGTGCCGGGACTGATGGAGACCGTGCAGGGACAACTGCTGGCTAAACTCGATACAGCCGTCGCTTCCCTCAACCAAGCCATCGCGGACGTGGACTCTGTCGTCCTCATTGCGCAATCGCAACTGGAAGGCGATCATCTCAAGAAAGCGCTCTCTAATATCGACCGTATCTCTTCGGACCTCACCTCCGTCTCTTCCGGTTTCCACGCGATGATGGAGCACCAGATCCCGAATATCGTCAGCAATGCCGATACCACGATCGCTAACCTCAATACGGTCATTGCGGCCGTCAAAGAGGCGGATCTCAAAGCCACTGTTGCGCGTGTAGACACGGCTGTGGAGAATGTCAATACCGCGCTCACGCGTATTCAGCCTATCCTCGGACATGTGGATGAAGCCGTTGTTTCGGCTGATTCCCTACTTGTCGATATCAAGGCCAACCCCAAGCGTTATATCAACGTGACAGTGTTTGGAAAAAAAGAAAAAAAATGATTGATTTTTCCGTGAAACATATGTTTCTCAATTTGTAGATTTTCTAAATTGAAAAAAAAATATATTCATGCGCGAGCCCTTGAAAAATAAGGCTTGCGCAATTTTTTTCAAAAAAAATGCTAACTGTACTTGCAAATATGAAATGTGCTGAAAATCAACAAGTTACATGTTGATAACTTTCATAACTCATTGATTTTTAAATAGTTAGCCTAAGTGTTTGAAAATAAGTAAGTTACGTAAACAAACATTTTTGGACGTAAACGCAAAATTTGCATATATAAAAATAAAACAGTAATTTTGCACTCCGTTTTGGAAAAAATGACATCAACAATACAACAACAATGGGCTCAGTGCCAGACCATTTTGGCTGACAACATGACGAGCAGTGCGTACCAGACATGGTTCGCTCCTATTGTACCCCTCCAGTTCAGCGAGGGCGTGTTGGTGTTACAGGTCAAATCGCAGTTTGTCGCTGAGTATATCGAGGAGAATTATATTCCTCTATTATCGAGCGCGATTTACCGCGTGTTCGGGCAAGGCACGCGCCTGGAATACAGAGTCCTCATTGACTCTACCTCCGGTGCTGCAACGAACCTTCCCTCTACCGCGGCGCCGCAACAGAAGTCATCGGTTACACCGGTGCAACATAACGGCACGGAGTTCGAATCGCAACTCAACACGCTCTATACCTTCGACTCTTTTGTCGCAGGAGAACCGAATAAACTCGCGCGTACTGCCGGCTTGGCCATCGCTAAACAACCCGGATACACCGCTTTCAACCCCCTGTTCATCTACGGCGGTAGCGGAGTGGGGAAGACCCACCTTGCCAATGCCATCGGTATGCAGGCGAAAGCGCTGAATCCGAGCTTGCGCGTGTTATACGTGAGCGCGAATACCTTTAAATTGCAGTATCAGGAGGCAGCGCGAACCAATCGCATTCCCGATTTCCTGAATTTCTATCAGTCGGTAGACGTGCTCATCCTGGATGATATCCAGTATTTCGCGGGACTGAAAGGAACGCAGGATACCTTGTTCCATATCTTCAATTACCTGCAGCAGTCGCATAAGCAACTGATCCTTACTTGCGACCGCCCGCCGGTAGAACTCAAAGATATCGAAGAGCGACTGCTCACTCGATTTAAATGGGGCCTCTCGGCTGAGATTCTCAAACCGGATTACCAGCTGCGCAAAGATATCTTACTCAGTAAGATGCGCCGCGATGGTATTACGCTCGGCGAAGATGTGGTGGACTTCATTGCCCAGAACGTGCGCGACTCTGTGCGCGACCTCGAGGGTATCCTTGCTTCCTTACTCGCGCATTCGACGCTCACCGATAAAGAGATCGATCTCGCGCTTGCGGAACAGGTGGTAAGCCGTATCGTGGCAATCCAACCGCGGCTAGTCACCGTCGACGATGTCATTGCGAAAGTGGCAAAGCACTACGGCCTGCCGGAGAAATCGATCTTGGCGCAGAACCGCTCACGCGACGTGGCGCAAGCCAGACATGTGGCTACTTATCTATGCAAGCAGCTTACGTCCTCCTCGCTCTCGGAGATCGGCTTTAAGATGGGTAAACGAACCCATGCTACCGTGCTCCATTCCGTACAGATCATCAAGGAGCAGAGCGAGTTCGATCCTGTTCTTCGTCAACATCTCCATCAACTCGAAGCAGCTATCATGCAATAAAAAACGACACCCGTTCTCGGATGTCGTTTTCCTTTAACCTTTCACCTTTATTACATCATTCCCATACCGCCTCCTGCGGGCATAGCCGGTGCGGGATGCTCTTCCGGAAGATCGACGATCACGCACTCGGTCGTAAGGAACATACCGGCTACAGAAGCGGCGTTCTCAAGTGCTACACGCGTTACCTTCGCCGGATCAACCACACCTGCTTCGAACAGGTTCTCGTATTTGTCCGTACGGGCGTTGTAACCGAAATCAGCCTTGCCGGCACGTACCTTATCTACTACGACAGCACCTTCTTCGCCTGCGTTCGCTACAATCTGACGAAGCGGTTCCTCAATCGCACGGCGTACGATCTCGATACCCGTCTGCTCATCTTCGTTAGCGCCCTTCAGGTCCGCCAGCACAGCTTGTGCGCGGATATACATCACACCGCCGCCCGGTACGATACCTTCTTCGATCGCAGCACGAGTAGCACTCAGTGCATCGTCTACGCGGTCTTTCTTCTCTTTCATCTCTACCTCGCTGGCAGCACCTACGTTCAGTTGGGCTACACCACCGGCGAGTTTAGCCAAACGCTCCTGCAGTTTCTCTTTGTCGTAACTCGACTTGGTAGCTGCGATCTGTGCCTTGATCTGTGCGACACGCGCAGCGATAGCCTCTTTGTTGCCCGCACCGTTAACAATGGTCGTGTTGTCTTTGCTTACCGTGATGGTCTCAGCGGTACCCAGCATCTCAATCGTTGCCTGATCCAGCTGAATACCTTTCTCTTCGCTGATGACGGTACCTCCGGTCAGGATCGCGATGTCTTCCAACATCTCTTTGCGACGGTCGCCGAAGCCCGGAGCCTTGACGGCACATATCTTCAACTGTGCACGCAGACGGTTAACCACCAATGCGGTCAGCGCCTCGCTATCTACGTCTTCTGCGATGATGAGTAACGGACGTCCGCTTTGTACAGCCGGTTCGAGAACAGGCAGTAACTCCTTCAGGTTAGAGATCTTCTTATCGTAGATAAGGATATACGGTTTGTCCATCTCTACCTGCATCGTCTCGGTGTTGGTAACGAAATACGGACTGATGTATCCGCGGTCAAACTGCATACCTTGTACCACGTCGATCGTCGTGTCCATTCCCTTGGCCTCACCGATGGTGATCACGCCGTCTTTGCTGACCTTACGCATCGCGTCAGCGATCAGCTTACCGATCTCTGCATCGTTGTTAGCGGATACGGTAGCTACCTGCTCGATCTTATCGAAGTCGTTACCGACTACTACGGCGTTCTTCTTGATCTCAGCCACTACAGCTGCTACAGCTTTGTCAATACCGCGTTTCAGGTCGAGTGGGTTAGCACCGGCGGTGACGTTCTTCAGACCGACGCCTACGATAGCTTGTGCGAGCACCGTAGCAGTTGTCGTACCGTCACCGGCTTGGTCACCGGTCTTGGAAGCCACTTCCTTCACGAGTTGTGCACCGAGGTTCTCCGCGGCGTCCTTCAACTCAATCTCTTTCGCTACCGTCACACCGTCTTTGGTGATATGCGGCGCACCATATTTCTTATCGATGATGACGTTACGTCCCTTCGGACCAAGGGTCACCTTTACAGCATCAGCCAACTGGTCCACACCACGCTTCAGCGCCTCTCGCGCCTCTACATTATAGGTAATATCTTTTGCCATAATTATTGAATTTTTGCTAATACGTCAGATTGACGCATGATTAAATATTTCTCTCCCTCAAGTTCGAGTTCCGTTCCGGCATATTTACCGTACAGCACTTGGTCTCCGGCTTTCAGCACCATCGCTTCGTCTTTCGTTCCTTCGCCTACGGCGATCACCTCACCGCGCAGCGGTTTCTCTTTGGCGCTATCCGGGATGATGATACCGCCTACTGTCTTCTCTTCTGCAGCCGCCGGCTTGATCAGCACGCGGTCTGCTAATGGTTGAATCTTACTCATAGTATTTTGTGTTTTTGAATTTGCTATCTTGTCTATGACAAATAGCGTGCCAATATACATTTGACTGACAAAATGGCAGTATGTCAAAAAAAATACAAAGAAAATGCACACGTGCTTGCGTATATGAAAAATATTTTGTACCTTTGCAGCCGATTTTGTCATGTTGACTTTACAAAAATACCAAATATAACACAATTATGGCTAAAGTTTATCAAGCAAATGAGATCAAGAACGTCGCTATGTTAGGCGGTTCGGGATCGGGTAAAACGACTCTCATGGAGTCGATGTTGTTCGAGTGCGGGGTGATTAAACGCCGCGGTTCGATTGAAGCACAATCCACCGTGTGCGATTATTTCCCGGTTGAGAAAGAGTACGGTTACTCTGTTTTCTCCACGGTATGTAATATCGAGTTCGAGAACAAGAAACTGAATATCATCGACTGCGCAGGTAGTGATGACTTCTGCGGCGGTACGGTAGCGGCCCTCCAGATGTGCGGTTCGGCCCTCGTAGTGCTTAGCGCGAACGGTGGTGTAGAGGTAGGAACCCAAAATAACTTCCGCCTCGTAGAGAAAGCGCACAAACCGCTGGCTTTTGTGATCAATAAATGCGATCATGAGGCGGCTGACTTCGAGCGCACGTTCAACCAGCTCAAGGAGAACTTCGGTAATAAATGTACCTTGATCCAGTTCCCGGTAAATGCCGGTGCAGGTTTCAATGCCGTTATCGACGTGCTGAAGGGTAAGATGCTCGTATGGAAAGCAGAAGGCGGTGCTCCGGAGCTCAAGGACATCCCGGCTGAGTACGCAGATAAAGTAGAAGAGATGCGTTCGCAACTGAGTGAGGCTGCTGCTGAAGCAGACGAGACGCTGCTCGATAAGTTCTTGGGCGAAGGCCTGACGGACGAAGAGATCATGCAGGGTTTGAAGGGCGTTTACGCCGACGGTTCGATGTATCCGGTGCTCTGCTGCTCGGGTCTGAAAGACATGGGTGTTCGTCGTCTGATGGACTTCCTCAACAATATGG
>JAFXYK010000025.1 GCA_017541805.1 Paludibacteraceae bacterium | reverse complement strand
TGGCTCCGGTTCATACGATCACCGAGGCAGAGGCGATCGGTAACTGGGAGCAGCGTAAGACCGGTACGTTCGTGCAGTTCTGGCCGGACGATACGATCTTTACTGAGACCGTTTATCATTGGGACATCCTCGCTAACCGTATGCGCGAGTTGGCGTACCTGAACGCAGGTATCAAGATTGTGCTGAAGGACAAACGTGTGATGGAAGAGCATACGCTCGAGGACGGCACGAAAATACGTGAGTGCAAGCGTGAGACGTTCTTCTCGGAGAAGGGTCTGAGTGAGTTCGTGCGTTATATCGACGGTACCCGTACTCCGCTGATCAGCGAGGTGATTCATCTGAGCACCGACAAGTACGGTACGCCGGTTGAGGTGGCGATGATCTATAACACCGACTTCAATGAGAACGTACACTCGTATGTAAATAACATCAATACGATTGAGGGTGGTACCCACGTAGCCGGTTTCCGTGCTGCTTTGACGCGTGTGATGAAAAAATACGCGGAGGAGAGCAAGATGCTGGAGAAGGCGAAACTGAAAGATAAAGACGGTAACTCGACGATCGATCCGAACGATTTCCGTGAAGGTCTGACGGCAGTTATCTCCGTGAAGGTCGCTGAGCCGCAGTTTGAGGGTCAGACGAAGACCAAGCTCGGTAACTCCGAAGTAGCCGGTATGGTATCGAGTGCGGTTGCAGAGGCGCTGCAGAACTATCTGGAGGAGCACCCGGACGACGCGAAGAAGATCGTGGAGAAAGTGATTCTGGCTGCACAGGCACGTATTGCTGCCCGTAATGCCCGTCAGAGCGTGCTTCGTAAGTCTCCGTTGAGCGGCGGTGGCCTGCCCGGTAAGTTGGCTGACTGTGTTAGCAAAGACGCTTCGGAGTGCGAGCTCTTCCTTGTAGAGGGTGACTCTGCAGGTGGTACGGCTAAGACCGGTCGTGATCGCGTTCACCAGGCGATCCTTCCGCTGCGCGGTAAGATCCTGAACGTGGAGAAAGCGATGGAGCATAAGGTGTTCGAGTCCGAAGAGGTTCGTAATATCTTCACCGCGCTGGGTATCACGTTCGGTACCGAAGAGGACCCGAAGGCGCTCAACCTCTCCAAGATCCGTTATCACAAAGTGATCATCATGGCCGATGCCGATGTTGATGGTGCCCATATTGCTACTTTGATTATGACTCTGTTCTTCCGTCATATGAAAGAGGTGATTGAGCAAGGCCACCTGTACATCGCATGTGCGCCGCTCTATAAGTGCTCGAAGGGTAACTACAGCGAGTATTGCTGGAATGACCAGCAACGCTTCGACTTCATCCAGAAATACGGTGCAGGTGACGAGAAAGCCATCAAGACGCAGCGTTACAAAGGTCTGGGTGAGATGAGCGATGAGCAGCTTTGGGAGACGACCATGGATCCGGCTCGTCGTATGCTCAAGCAAGTGACCATCGAGAACGCCGCTGAGGCTGATCGTATCATTGCAATGCTGATGGGTGATGACGTGGCGCCGCGCCGCGAGTTCATCGAAGAGAACGCCACGTATGCAAACATTGACGCGTAATCAATGTTTGCAGTTTAAAGTTTAGAGGATGAGAATCGCAGTGTATTGTAGCGCCAAGGATGCGATACCCGAGGAGTATCTGAGACTCGGAGACGCATTGGGTGAGTGGATCGGTAAGAACGGTCACACACTCATCTACGGCGGTGCTACGGGTGGATTGATGAGTCGCACGAGTGATGCTGCTAAAGCAGCAGGAGCACATGTGATAGGCGTCATTCCTCCGCGCATCAAAGC
Organism: Paludibacteraceae bacterium; assembly: GCA_017541805.1. Classification (GTDB taxonomy): domain Bacteria; phylum Bacteroidota; class Bacteroidia; order Bacteroidales; family Paludibacteraceae; genus Colicola. Next base: position 7,087 of record JAFXYK010000025.1, on the reverse strand, counting down.
GGCCGGACGATTAGCAGCGAACTGCGATCATCTAATCGAGGTGAACAATATGTCCGAGCGCAAACAGCGCATGCGGGACGAAGCGGATGTTATCATTTGTCTGCCCGGCAGTTACGGCACATTGGATGAAATGATGGATGCCACTTCCTCCGCGATAGTAGGCGAACATCGTACACCCGTGTACGTGCTGAACTACAAAGGGTTCTATGAGCCGCTCAAGCAACAGATAGCGCTCATGCAGGACTTGCAGTTCATCCCTGCGCAGCAGAGTTACCAACCCGTCTTCGTAAACTCGCTGAACGAGTTGTACGATGAAATCAAAAATCATAAATCATAAATAAAACGAAGTTTTTTATGAATCTATTCACAGCCAGATTAACCGGCAAAATGCTCTCTACAGAGGCATTCGAGAAAATCATTCACGACATGCAGGAGCGTGTAAAACGCTATCGTCTTATCGAGAAATCGCCTGAACTGGCGGAGTACCAGGCCTTGAAGAAACGCGTGGAGAGTTCGGACTTCCAAGAGAAGAAGAACGAACTGATGAACCGTAAGTATAAAGACACGCAGGAGGGACGTAAAATGATGGAATACGAGACATTGTATAACTCGTCCAGCATCCGTCGCTACCGCCGTGCACTCAAAGATGAGGAGTTCCAGGCTTTCCTCGCTTTCCGTGAGACCGAAGACTTCCAGAAAATCAAGAGCTTCAAGGAAGTATTGACCAATTCGACGATTCGTAAGTATAGGTCGCTGTACTATTCGTCGTATTACAAGAACTATCTCAAAGTGCTTAATTCGACTGATCTCAGACGTCTTGAGGAATTGGAGAATGAGGTACATGAGGAGAATTTCCAGAAACGCCACGCCTTCTGGGCCGATGACAAACGCTGGCAACACTCGGAGGAGTACAAAGACTACGCTCGTTATGAGGAACTGGCTAACTCCGAGGATATCAAGTTCTATTTCGAGTCCCGTCAAGAGAAGATCGACTGGGCAGAACTGTTCCGTCCTGCTTTTGACGATGACATGACGAGCGGTAAGAAGTGGAAACCCGGTTTCGGCTATGCCAACCCCGCAATGAAAGACGGTCACTCCCGTACGTCGGAGCGTCAGGCATATAACAACGGAAAGAACACCTTCTTTGCCGAAGGACGTATGGACATCGAGACCCACGCAGAGACGAAGAAAGCAATCGCTTGGGACGAGAAGAAAGGTTTCACTGAGCATGTGTTCGATTACACCTCCGACGTGATGAACACCAAGGATGCTTTCATGCAGGAGTCGGGCCTGTTCATGGCTAAAGTGCGTTCGCAAGGTACCGGACACCATTTCTTCGGTATGACCACCGGTAAACTCAATACTCCTATGATCGCGCTCTATCACTATAACGGCGACCACCACCAGATGGGCCTCGTAAACGGTGATAAGACAGAGATGGTGGACCTCAACTTCATGCCGCGCTCGATGTACCACGTCTATTCGTTCCGCTGGACGAAAAATGAGTTGATTTGGTATGTAAATAACCTCGAGATCCTTCGTTTGCCGAACCGTTTGCCGAAAGAGGCGATGTTCTTCCTGGCGCAGTCCTGGCTGCCGACCAAAGAGAAGGGCGGCGAAGGTAAACTCAAAGTGCAGTGGGCACGTGTCTATCGCGGTGTGGACGACTCCGCCTTGGCGCAACGTAATATCGAGGCATTGAAGAAAGAAGCAGCTGCAGAAGCAGAGGCTACAAAGGAGTAAACCTATGTTCTTAATAGCCGGACCGTGCGCCATAGAGAATAGAGAGGTTGTGATGACAACCGCAGAGACGCTCAACCGCCTCTGCTATGACCTTGGTATCACCCTCTATTTCAAATCCTCTTTTGACAAAGCGAACCGCACTTCGGCTTCGGCACGAGGCGTCGGCATGGACGAAGGGCTGCGGATACTGCAAGAAGTGAAGACACAATTCGGCCTGCCTATCCTCACGGACGTACACGAGACGATTCAGTGCGCACCGGTAGCGGAAGTGGCTGACGTGCTGCAGATACCTGCTTTCCTCAGTCGTCAGACGGACCTCTTGCAAGCCGCCGCGGCGACTGGACGTATCGTCAACGTGAAGAAAGGGCAGTTCATGGCGCCCTGGGACATGCGCGGCGCAATAGAGAAGATCGAGCAGGTAGCACCAGGAGCAGCGAAAGAGGGACGCGTATGGCTCACCGAACGAGGCAGTTCCTTCGGTTACGGTCGCTTAGTAGTTGACATGCCTTCGCTCGTAGAAATGCGCCGTTTCGGCTGTCCGGTGATCTTCGATGCCACCCACTCGGTGCAACAGCCTTCTGCGCAGACCGGCGTCACGGGAGGTAACCGGGAGTTAGTGCCGTATATGATGCGCGCAGCTGTAGCGGTGGGTATAGACGGACTCTTCATCGAGACCCATCCTGATCCGGACCACGCGATCTCGGACGCGGCGAACCAAGTGCGGCTGAGCGACATGAAAGCCCTGCTGCAGCAAGCTTTGGAAATAGACTTGTTAATCGTTAAACGTTAAACATATGGATTCAACTATCACCATTTATTGCAAGAACACGCACACGTATCATGAGGTGCCGCGCGGCATATCGTTGATTCAACTCAAGGACCTGTTGGGTATTCAACTGCAGTATCCGATCATAGCGGCGCACGTGAACTACAAGGTGGAGAACCTGGACTTCCTGCTCTACAAGCCCAAAGATGTGGAGTTCTTGGATGCCAGTTCGCCGAGCGGAATGCGCGTCTATGTGCGTACGCTGAGTATGGTGCTGGCTTGCGCGGTGAATGAGTTGTTTCCCGAAATGGACTTGCGTGTAGAGCACCCGATCAGCAAAGGTTATTACTGCACGCTGCAATGGCATCAGAACAAGGAAGAAGCACCCGAAGATGAGAAAGAACCGCCTGTAGTGACCAAAGAAATGATACAGGCTATCAAGGAACGGATGCTGCAGATCGTAGCGGAGAACAGGCCGATATACGAGGAGGAGAAGCAGACCAAAGTGGTCATGCAGATGTTCGCGGAGAAATATAACAACGAGTCGTCTATCTTCGAGACCCTAGGTAACCCCTACTGCCGCTATTTCCGCATGGGCGATTTTATCGACTATTATTCGAATGTGCTGCTGCCCAGTTCGGGCTATGTCACGCTCTTCGACGTGCTGCCGTTCAAAGACGGTATGCTGGTACGCATCCCGAATAGAAAGAACCCGCTCATCCTTGAGGACTCGATCCAGCAGGAGAAGATGTTCTCTATCTTCCAGGAGTACAACCGCTGGAATAAACTGCTCCGTATCAATAACGTCAGTGATTTCAACGTAGCATGCAACGCCAAGAAATCATTTGAGATGATTAAACTGGCGGAGGCGCTGCACGAGAAGAAGATCGCACAGACCGCCGATATGATCGCCGAGAAACGACCGAAGATAGTATTCATCAGCGGTCCTTCGTCCAGCGGTAAGACCACGTTCTCCAAACGTCTGCAGATCCAGTTACTCGTAGATGGTATCAAACCCGAAGTGCTCTCGATGGATGACTATTTCGTCAACCGAGTCGATACGCCGAAGGATGAGAACGGTCAACTCGATTTCGAGACCGTCAATGCCGTTGACCTGCCTTTCTTCCGTCAGCAGATGCATGACCTGCTGGACGGCAAGGAAGTGGCACTGCCTACTTTTGATTTCACGATCGGCGAACGTGTGTTCAAGGGACGTAAACTGAAGCTGCAGAAAGACTCGGTATTGGTCATTGAAGGCCTCCATGCCCTCAATCCCTGCGTGCTGCCGGATGTGGATAAGAGCCTGACGTTTAAGATCTTCGTCTCCGCCCTCACGACCATCAATATCGATAACCATAACTGGATTCCGACAACCGATATCCGCTTGTTGCGCCGTATCGTACGTGACTATAAGTACCGTAATTTCTCGGCGCGCGAGACGATAGCCCGCTGCCCGTCCGTCATCCGCGGCGAGCAGAAATGGGTCTATCCTTTCCAAGAGGAAGCGGATGTGATGTTCAACTCTGCATTGATCTTCGAGTTCGCCGTGCTCAAACGCCATGCTGAACCAATCTTGGCGGAAGTGCCTAAGTTCTGCGAGGAATATACGGAGGCGCACCGACTGCTTAAGTTCCTGCAGTATTTCGTGCCCATACCCGAGAAAGAGATCCCGCCTACATCGTTCTTGCGCGAGTTCGTCGGAGGTTCGTCGTTCCGTTATTAATGGACTATCCAAACAAGAAAAAGTATGAAGTTACTTATTGTAATCCTATTGACGATACTCAACTTGTTCCCCGGCGTTCAAGTGGTACAGGACTCTACGGTCTCTGTGCTGCTGGATGAGACGATCAACGGAGCGAAAGACCTCGTGGAGGTAGACGGCTACCGGGTGCAGGTCTATTCGTCGAATAAACATCAGACAGCGAAAGCCGAAGCCTTGGAACTCGAGGCGGAACTGAAGGATAAGATCGGTCAGCCGATCTACGTGCAGTACGTGTCGCCGTTCTGGAAAGTGAGGTTGGGTAATTTCCGTACCTACGAGGAAGCGAAGGAGTATAAGAAACTATTCGTGCAGCAGTTCCCAAAACAGCAAGGGAACACCTATATTGTGCGCGATAAAATACAGATCAAGGAAGAATGAACTTACAGGATTTCCATTCGAACCCCGAGGTGTCTGCCGCTATCGCTAAGGCCGTAGAGCAGACCTTAACGCAGATCGGAGAAGATCCGAAGCGCGAAGGGTTAGTTAAGACGCCCCATCGCGTAGGTGAGGCGCTGCAGTTCCTGTGCAAAGGATATAAAGAGGATCCGGAGGCGATCTTGCGCTCGGCCCTTTTCGAGGAGGATTATCGCCAGATGGTAGTCGTCAAGGATATCGATTTCTATTCGCTGTGCGAGCATCATATGTTACCTTTCTTCGGTAAGGTGCATGTGGCGTATATCCCGAATGGACGTATCACCGGCCTGAGTAAGATCGCGCGCGTGGTGGATGTGTTCGCTCGTCGTCTGCAGGTGCAGGAGCGCCTGACGACCCAAATCAAGGACTGTATTCAGAATACCTTGGATCCCCTCGGTGTGATGGTGGTCATTGAAGCCGAACACCTCTGTATGCAGATGAGAGGCGTGCAGAAACAGCATGCCATGACCGTCACCTCGGATTTTACCGGCGTCTTCAATCAAGCCAAGACCCGCGAGGAGTTCATGAAACTGATCAAGGGATAACAAAAAAAGCAGGCTTCTCAGCCTGCTTTCTTTATCGAATAACTAATATCTTCACTACGGTGTGCCCGCCTTCGGCGTTGCAGAGCGCCGTATAGACTCCCGGCGTAGCACGTCTGCCGTCGGCTAACTTACCGTCCCACACGGCAGTGCCGCCGTGACTCTTCGTCTTACATACCAGGTTACCGCTCTCATCAATGATATTCACCGTCGTGTTATCCATCAGACCTACGATAGTGATGGTGCCTACGTAGTTCGGTCGCACAGGGTTCGGGTACGCATAAGCCTGTTTCATGTCCTCCTGCGCCTCACTCGCGTCGCTGCGATAGGAGGCGATACCTTTGTCTGTACCGATGAACACCTCACCGGTCTTAGGCATGATAGCGATGGATTGAACGTTGTTCGAAGGCAGTAAGGAATTGGTCTCTGTGAAATGTGCTACGGTGATCGTGTCGTCTTCTATCAGATACAGACCGGAATTGGTCGTACCGATCCACATGCGGTTACCGCCGTCTACGGCCATGCAGTTGATCTGCTCGTCGCCCAAGAGATAGTCGCCTAAACCCGTGCCGTCGTTCCGAGGGATGATGATTCGCCGGCAAGCGTTCGAAGTGAAGAAATCCGTCTCCTTAGAAAGAAGGATCACACCTTTGTCTGTGCCGATCCATATACGGTTCGTCTGGTCTTGCGCGAAACAGCGGTACTGCGCAGGCGTGAGCGTGTTGCCGTTCTGGTCCACGAACGAACTGCGAATCATGCAACGATCGTCGCTGCTTACCGTCGGAGTGCCGTTGTCGTCCAAGAGAATCAGGCCCTTGGTGTCTCCGCGCTGACTCATCATCCATTTACGATGACTGTTCCGCTGGTCCATCCATATACCTTTTGGCGTCTCGATCGTCAGGTCTGTCAGACGCAACGCGAACCACTGGCCGAACTGTGTGCGTACATGCACTGCCTTACCAGTCGTCGTGGCGTTCATCACCCATAGGTTCCCTTTCTCATCCATCATAGCGCCGTCCGTACGCGTGAAGTAATAGTCACTCGTCTTCGGAGCCGCCTTGCGCAGCGTACTGTTCACGCTGTCATAGTGCTGCACCGCTTTGTAGTCTTTGAACTCAAACACACCCGTGCCGTACGTGGCTACGAAGAAATGGCTCGGGTCGCTCGCATCTACGGCATAGCTCACCGCGTCGCGGATATCATGATTGGTGTAATACCATGTGTCCGGCCAAGGAATACCGCGCCATTGTTGACCGTCGTAGATGCTGAGGCTGCTCTGTCTACCGAACTGCTCTGCCCAACGACCTCCGGGCGCTACGTATAACTGATCGTGCGCGATAGTCATGTTGTAACCGAAGTTACTGAGCGGGCCTTCCGGACGGAAGAAATCATCCCCGGAGGTGCCCAGACGTACCAGTCCTTTGCTCTCTTCAGCGATCCAGTACTCGCCGTTCGTATAGACCGCGTCCTGCGCCGTATAGGTCTTGTTGATCTCCGCTAACTGATCTTCTTCCGTCAGACGACACAAGCCTTTGCCGTTCGGATAAACCAGTAACTGTTGCCCACCCACGTGCATCCATGCTATTTCTTCCGATCGAACAAGCTGCCAAGTGCTACCCTCGCGGCGGTAGAGTTGATCATTGGCGAGGATATACAACTGATGGTTATGTACCGCTACCTGTTGCACTTGCTCGAACGGTAAGACTTCGGACTGCCAGAACGAGTAGTCCACTAAGTTATCCTGCAACGACGCTTTATAGAGTTGGTCGTACGAGAACGCATAGAGTGAATCGCCTTTTTCTGCGATCTGCTGCACCTCTACCGTAGCTGCATTGCTGCCGATATAATAGGTGTCGCTCA
>JAFXYK010000024.1 GCA_017541805.1 Paludibacteraceae bacterium | reverse complement strand
GGCACAGCAGTAGATGGACATACATTCATTGATGGTTGTGTCGCCAAGGGTGCTACGGCCGTCGTACTTTCTGACCGGAAGTACTTGGACAATGAACAATGGACAATGAACAATGGACAAGTCACTTTTATCCTCGTGGACAATACCGATAAAGCGCTGGGGCTGATGGCATCCAAATGGTTCGGTGAACCGAGCAAGCAGTTGACGCTGGTCGGTGTCACCGGCACGAACGGCAAGACGACGATCGCCACCTTATTATATAAACTCGTGCGCGCGTTAGGGCACAAGGCCGGTCTGCTCTCCACGGTGGTCAATTATATCGAGGACGAGGCTGTTCCTGCGACCCACACAACGCCGGATGCAATTGAGTTGAACGGGTTGTTACGCCGCATGGTGGATGCCGGCTGTACATACGCGTTCATGGAGGTGAGCAGTCATGCCATCGCGCAGGAGCGCATCGCAGGTCTGGATTTTGACGGCGCGCTGTTCACCAACCTCACACGCGATCATATCGACTATCACAAGACTTTCGATAACTACCGCGACACGAAGAAGCGGCTGTTCGACGGACTGAAGAAAAGTGCTTTTGCCGTTACGAACAAAGACGACAAGAACGGGCTGGTAATGACGCAGAACTGCAAAGCCTCCGTACACACCTACTCCACCCGTTCGCTGGCGGACTACAAGGCGCAGATTTTGGAGGAAGGTTTCGACGGCATGATGCTCAACATCAACGGCAAAGAGGTGTTCGTACCGCTGGTAGGACGATTCAATGTGAGCAACCTGCTCTGTATCTACGGTGCAGCGCTGAACTTAGGTTTTGACGAACTGGAGGTGCTACGTGTTTTGAGTACGCTGAAGCCCGTGAACGGTCGTTTCGAGACCATCCACAGCACCAAAGGCTGGACCGCTATCGTGGACTATGCCCATACGCCGGATGCCGTGGACAATGTCATTCAGACCATCCGCGAGATCAAGAAAGAAAATGCCCGACTGATCACGGTAGTCGGTTGTGGCGGTAACCGCGACAAAGGTAAACGGCCTATGATGGCGCAGATCGCGAAGAAAGGCAGTGAGCAGTTGATTCTGACGAGCGACAACCCGCGGGACGAAGAACCGCAGGACATCCTCAAAGATATGACGGACGGTTTGACAGAGGAGGAACTGAGGAGCACGCTCGTTATCGAAGACCGCGCCGCGGCTATTCAGACGGCGTGTACGCTGGCGCAGAGCGGCGATGTGATCCTCGTGGCCGGCAAAGGGCACGAAGACTATCAAATTATCAAAGGTGTGAAGCATCATTTTGACGATCATGAGCAGGTAAGAAAATATTGTTAATTGTACATTATACATTGTAAATTATGTTATACCATCTATTTGACTGGTTACAAAGCGCATACGGCCATCTTTCCGGTGCGCGATTGTTCACCTACATCTCTTTCCGCGCCATCACGGCAGGCGTCCTTGCACTCTGCGTGAGTATATGGTTCGGTAACTGGTTCATCAATTTCATGAAGCGCCGGAACATCACCGAGACGCAACGCGACGCGAAGATCGATCCGTTCAACGTGGGTAAAGTAGGTGTGCCGACCATGGGTGGACTAATCGTCATTGCCGCTATTCTCGTGCCGAGTCTGCTGCTCGGTAAGTTGAACAACGTATATATGATCTTGATGCTGGTCACTACCCTCATGATGGGTGCGCTGGGTTTTGCGGACGACTATATCAAGACCTTTAAGAAACGCAAGGACGGTTTGAACGGTTGGATCAAGATCGGCGGACAAGTAGCCTTGGGTCTTGTGGTAGGTCTGACCCTTCGTTTTGCCCCGTCTGTCACGATGCAGGAGCATGTCACGACCACGGTGGAGAACAATATCGTCGTGGTGGACAAATCGCAGGAACCCGTCAAATCAACCCAGACCACGATACCGTTCGTGAAGCATCATAACTTCAACTACGCCGACCTGTTCACCTGGACCGGAGAGAACAACAAATACCGCTTCGGCTGGATCTTCTTCGTGCTGTTGACCGTCTTCGTAGTAGCGGCTGTCAGCAACGGCGCGAACCTCAACGATGGCATGGACGGTATGTGCGCCGGCAACTCGGCAATCATAGGTATCGCCTTGCTTATCCTGGCCTACACGAGCGGTAGTTTTGTGTGGGCGGAGTATTTCGATGTGATGTATATACCGGGTTCCGAAGAACTGGTAGTCTTCCTGGCGTCCTTTGTGGGTGCGCTGGTCGGTTACCTATGGTGGAATGGTTTCCCGGCACAGGTCTTCTTGGGTGACACCGGTAGTCTGACGATCGGCGGCATCATCGGTGTTTGCGCGATGATGATTCACAAGGAGTTGCTGGTTCCCGTGCTGTGCGGTGTCTTCCTGATGGAGAGCGTCTCGGTCATCCTGCAGACACAGGTATATAAGTTCTACAAGAACCGCAGCCATCACGTACGAATCTGGAAGCGTACGCCGCTGCACGACCATTTCCGCACCTCCGTAGATCAGGTGCTGAAGAACGATCCGACTTGTAAGATCCTGTTCAAAGGCAGTCCGAACCTGCATCATGAGACGAAGATCGTCCTTCGTTTCTGCATCATCACCCTCATCTTGGCTGCCTTCACTATCCTAACCCTTAAAATACGTTAATCATGGCAAAGAGAATTGTTGTTTTGGGAGCCGGTGAATCCGGCAGTGGTGCCGCTATCCTGGCGAAAGAGAAAGGCTTCGATGTGTTCGTTTCCGACTGCGGAACGATCTCTGAGCCATACCGCGCATTGCTGGATCAGAACGGCGTAGCATGGGAAGACGGACAGCATACGGAGGACTTGATCCTGAATGCCGACGAGGTGGTGAAATCTCCGGGTATCCCGACGACGGCACCGCTGATTCAGAAACTGATGGCACAAAAGACACCCATCATCTCGGAGATTGAGTTCGCTGCGCGCTACACACATGCGAAGATGATTTGCATTACCGGTTCGAACGGAAAAACCACGACGACCTCCCTCATCTTCTATATCCTGCGACAAGCCGGACTCAATGTCGGTTTGGCAGGAAACATCGGTAATTCCCTGGCGCTGCAGGTGGCGCATGAAGATCACGACTACTATGTGATTGAACTCAGTTCGTTCCAGTTGGATAACATGTATGACTTCAAAGCCGACATCGCCATCTTGCTGAACATCACGCCGGACCACCTGGACCGCTACGATTATAAATTCCAGAACTACGTGGATGCCAAGTTCCGCATCACGCGTAACCAGACGGCAGAGGATGCTTTCATCTACTGGGCCGAAGACCCCGTCATTGACCGCGAGATGAAGAAACTGTCGAGCGGCTCGACACCCGGACATCCATGCGGCTTATGCGCTACCCTCTATCCGTATGGATTCACGCAACCCAACCCGCTGCCGGTCAGCGAAGAGGAACTGGCACTCAAGGGTCGGCATAATGTGTTGAACTCGATGGCAGCAACCATCGCAGCGAACGTGTTGAAGATCAAGAACGACGTGATCCGAGAGAGCCTGATGACTTTCCAAGGTGTGGAGCACCGGCTGCAGTACGTAGCTACCATCAAGGGAGTACGGTATATCAATGACTCGAAGGCGACGAATGTCAATTCCTGTTGGTACGCGCTGGAGTCTATGACCACACCGACGGTCCTCATCCTGGGCGGAAAAGACAAAGGAAACGACTATTCCGAGATCGATGAACTGGTGCGCGAGAAATGTCATACCCTCATCTTCATGGGCCTGCATAATGAGAAACTGCACGAACATTTCGACGGGTTTGGCCTACATATCATTGATACAGATAACCTGCACGATGCTATTCAAGGCGCATACAAAGCGGCACATGACGGAGACACGGTGTTGCTCAGTCCCTGCTGCGCTTCGTTCGATCTCTTCAAGTCCTACGAAGATCGCGGAGAACAGTTCATGGCAGCCGTCAGGGCGCTGTAACCCTTAATAGACAACCCGTATGAAGTTAAACTTCAAAAATATAGACTCTACCTTCTGGGTGATTTTCCTGGCACTCATCGTAGTGGCGGTTATCGCCCTGTTCTCGGCGTCCTCCACCCTGGTCTATTCGAACCACTCGGTGCTCGGTCCGATCGGGCAGCAGATATTCTATATTTTCCTGGGTATCGCCGCCGCGTATATACTGCAGTTTGTTCCTACCTACTGGGTGCGGTTCTTCGGGTATATCCTCTTGGGTATCAGCACCCTGCTCGTCTATACGACGCTGATACCGCATAATCCATTGGTGGTCTCCATCAATGGCGCGGCACGATGGATTCGCATCGCCGGTATCACGTTCCAACCCTCCGAGATGGCAAAGTTATCGCTCATCATCGTGGTGGCGGATCAACTTGCGCGTATCCGTTCGGAAGCCGATAAACGGAAGTATTTCTACCGCACACTCATCATCACGGCCGTAGTGATGCTGCCGATCATGACGTCTAACTTATCGACCGCCATCCTGATCTGGCTCATCGTCTTCTTCCTCTGGATACTGGCCCGTATCCCTTGGCGCTATACGATGTCCGTCGTCGGTATCGCACTCGTCGTCCTGCTGCTCGGATATGTCATTGTGGAGTTTGCGTTCGTTCGACCGGGCAAGGCGATGCACGGACCGTTCAAACGGGCCACTACCTGGGTCAGCCGCGTGGACGACCATCTTTCGCAAGACAAGGCATCCAAGTACCAACTCACCGACGATAACATACAGGAGTATTACGCTTCCCTGGCGATTGCACGAGGCGGCAACTCCCCCGTCGGCGTGTTACCCGGTAACAGCAAAGAGAGGGACTACCTGCCGCTGGCTTTTGCCGATTATATCTTCGCCATCATCGTGGAGGAATCCGGACTGGTAGGCACCGGTATATTGATCTTCCTGTACCTGGCGATCCTCTTCCGCGCATGCTATGTCTCCAGCCGCTATTCGGACATGCCGGCGATGCTGATGACGATGGGCTTGGCACTTATGCTCACCTGCCAGGCACTCATCTCTATGCTGGTGGCAGTAGGACTTGGTCCCGTCACAGGACAACCCTTGCCGTTGATATCGAGAGGAGGTACATCCGTACTCATCACCTCTCTCTATTTCGGCATCATGATGGCCGTCAGTCGGGAACAGATCGAACTCAGTGCACGCGTCAATGAGACTCGCCACGAGAGCGAAGAAGATGTACCGATTATCACGATAGAAGAAAACCAATAACAACCCAATATGAGATATCTCATTTCCGGAGGCGGGACCGGTGGACATATTTTTCCTGCCGTCAGTATTGCTAATGCATTGAAAGAGTTAGACCCTGAGGCACAGATCTTGTTTGTCGGTGCACTCGGTCGCATGGAAATGGAGCGCGTGCCGCAAGCCGGCTACGAGATCGTCGGACTGCCTGTGCGCGGTTTCAACCGTGCCCAACCGTGGAAGAACGTGTCAGTCCTTATGGACTTAGCCAAGTCCCTGCGTCAGGTAAAGAAAATCATCAAGGATTTTCGTCCGGACGTAGGGGTCGGTGTCGGCGGTTACGCTTCCGGTGCGGCGATGTGGCAAGCGGCTAAGATGGGCATCCCTATCCTGCTGCAGGAGCAAAACGGTTTTGCCGGAGTGACCAATAAGATCCTCAAAGACAAAGCATCCAAGATTTGTGTGGCATACGAAGGCATGGAGAAATTCTTCCCGGCGGATAAAATCATCCTGACCGGAAACCCTGTGCGTCAAAATCTATTGAAAGGTGAAAGGTCAAAGGTGAAAGGCGAGAGGAATCTCCTTATCATTGGCGGTTCGCTGGGTGCTCGCACCATCAATGAAGCCATCAAAGCCGCGTTACCGCAATTGGCAAAGAGCGATATACAGGTGGTTTGGCAAACGGGTAAGTATTACTATGAGAAATGTCAGGCGGCATGGAAAGAAGCCGGTGAGCCGGCGAATATTGAAGTGCACGATTTCCTAAGTGACATGCCGGATCGGTACGCACAAGCCGATCTCGTTATCAGTCGCGCCGGTGCATCGTCCATCAGCGAACTGTGTCTGTTAGGCAAACCGGCTATCCTCGTTCCGTCGCCCAACGTGGCCGAAGATCACCAGACGCACAATGCCATGGCGCTTGTCCGCAAGGATGCCGCCGTGCTCGTCAAGGATATCGAAGCAGCCGAAAAGCTGATCCCGACGGCGCTCGGACTGATCGCGGACGATCAAAAACTGCAATCCCTGCATACGCATATTCTAACCCTCGCGCAGACCGATTCAGCTCGTCGAATAGCCGAAGAGGTGATAAAATTGGCTAAAAAATAAAGAATTTTGCAAAAAAATTTGGCTATATCAAAAAAAAGCAGTAATTTTGCACGCTTTTTTGCGGAATAGGCTCGAGTAAGTGTCGTTTCGTATAACGACCGCCGCACCGCCATAACCCATTAAAACAATCGTCAATGTACGCAATTGTAGAAATGAAGGGCCAGCAATTTAAGGTAGAAGCTGGCAAGAAACTGTTCATCAATCGTATGAACGAGCTCGAGAAGGGCGCAACCGTTGAGTTTGAGAACGTATTGCTCCTGGACAACGAGGGTAAAGTAAAAGTAGGTGCTCCTTATATTAAGGGCGCAAAAGTAGTTTGCGAAGTACTCGATAACGAGTGCCGCGGTGACAAAGTGCTTGTTTTCCACAAGAAACGTCGCAAAGGTTATCGCAAACTCAATGGTCACCGTCAGGATCTGACCAACGTAGTAGTTAAAGAAATTGTTATTGCTTAAAGAAAGGACAACTAGAGTATGGCTCACAAGAAAGGTGTCGGTAGTTCTAAGAACGGCCGTGAATCAGAAAGCAAACGTCTTGGCGTGAAGATCTTTGGTGGTCAATTCGCAAAGGCAGGTAACATCATCGTACGTCAACGTGGTACCGTTCACAACCCGGGTGAAAACATGGGTATCGGTAGCGACCACACGCTGTACGCACTCTGCGACGGTATCGTAACCTTCCGCAAGAAACGCGACAACAAATCGTACGTTAGTATTCAACCGGTAGAGGCGTAAACATGTTAACATTAAAACAGATTTACGACGACAAGGCGAAAGTCATTGCCGGTCTCAACAAGAAGCACTTCTCAGGCGCCCAAGAGGCAATCGACGAAGTGCTTCGTCTTGATGGAGAGCGTAAGGCGGCGCAGCAGGAGAAAGATGCTGCAGCTGCGCAGATGAACCAGATCAGCAAGTCCATCGGTATGCTGATGGCTAAAGGTCAGCGCGAAGAGGCGGAAGCCGCTAAAGCACAGACCGGTGCCCTGAAAGCAAAGATCGCGGAGTACGACGAGAAGATGGCGGCAGCCGAAGAAGCTCAGACCAAACTGCTGTTGACCATCCCGAACGTACCCTACGACATCGTACCCGAAGGCGCTGCTGCGGAGGATAACCTGGTAGTCAAATCCAACGTACCTCATCACGGTGGCGACACCGTAGGTACCTGGGTAGGTGAGGTGAATAACGATGAAGCAAAGCTTCCGCACTGGGAGTTGGCGAAGAAGTACAACCTCATCGATTTCGACCTGGGCGTAAAGATCTCGGGTGCAGGTTTCCCCGTCTATATCGGTCAAGGTGCACGTCTCCAACGCGCGCTGATCAATTTCTTCCTTGCGGAAGCGAACAAAGCCGGATATACGGAGATTATGCCGCCGACGGTAGTGAACGCCGCTTCGGGTTACGGAACGGGTCAGTTGCCGGATAAAGAGGGTCAGATGTACCACTGCGAAGTGGACGACCTCTATCTTATTCCGACGGCTGAAGTACCGGTGACGAACCTCTATCGCGATGTCATCATCGACGAGGCACAACTGCCGATCAAGAACTGTGCATACACGGAGTGTTTCCGTCGTGAGGCAGGTAGTTACGGCAAGGATGTACGCGGTCTGAACCGTCTGCATGAATTCTCGAAGATCGAGATCGTTCGCATCGATACACCGGAGCATTCCGATGCTTCGCATAAAGAGATGCTGGAGCATGTAGAAGGTCTGCTGCAGAAACTGGAGTTACCGTATCGTATCCTTCGCCTCAGCGGCGGCGATATGAGCTTCACAGCTGCTCTCTGCTATGACTTCGAGGTCTACAGCGAGGCGCAACATCGTTGGTTGGAAGTGTCTTCCACGTCTAATTTCGACACCTATCAGGCGAACCGCCTCAAATGTCGTTATCGTCGTGCAGAAGATAAGAAAGTGGTGCTTTGCCACACCCTCAACGGTTCGGCACTCGCTTTACCGCGTATCGTGGCAGCGCTACTGGAGAACAACCAATGCGAAGAAGGTATTCGTATTCCGAAAGCGCTTCAACCCTACTTCGGCGACGATATGATTCGTTGATCACATCGATCCGATTGCTAAACAGATCAACCCGGCTAAGATACCGATCATACAGGCTATCTTACGCCGGGGATCTTTTTCTTTAAGCCATAGCAAACCGTAGGCAAAACCGATCACGGCGCCGCCGCGGCGAATCGTACTCACTACGGCAATCATCGAATCCGGATCACGCAGCGCTAACATATATACATTATCGCTGATCACCAGAAAAACAGAAATCAACGCAATAGGCACCCAATTGAAACGAGCTACCGGCTCGGGTTTGGGACCGCGTTGCGCCTCAAAATTACGCCATTGGATCCATCGTTCTTTGGTCCAATAGACGATCATTCCGATCGCCTGATAGAAGGTATAATAGACCTGCACGGCATTATGATCATAGCGCCGCATCAGGTATTTGTCATACAGACCCGAACACGCCCCGATCAGGATAGCCAAGGCCAGACAGATATAGTATTTGGTCTCCGGATCCTTGCGTTTATGGGCAATAGCGGACGGTTGGATCCGGATCGCAGCAAGCAACACCGTACCGATCGCCAGCGTCACACCTACCCACTGCCAGCCGTTCAGTCGTTCGCCGAAGATGAGTAACGCACCTACCAGCGTCCACATAGGGCGCGTAGCCTGCATCGGACTGACCACAGAGATAGGAAGATGCTTGAGCGACACATACGCAAAAGCCCAACTGCTGAGTACGATCCAGGACTTGATCAAAGTCAATAGATGGGCATGGGCATCCAGGGTCGGAACGTAGAACGGCGTCTGCTGCATCATCGACGGCTGAATGTGCGACAACACAAACGGTATGAACAGGATCATACTGCTGATCACCACGCTTGCCGTCAGCACATCCGCTACACGATGTTTACTCAGCGCGATCTTCTTGCATATGTCATAGCCGCCCAAACAAATGGCGGACACAAAAGCCAATAGTACCCACATAAGCTCAAAAACGGCTGCAAAAGTACTGCTTTTCTATGAATTATGCAAAAAAACTTGCATATATATTATTTTTTTTGTAACTTTGCGCCCAAATTCAATCATGCGTATGAGACATATTCTGACAATCGTTCTTTTGATAGCGTGCGCGGGCGCGCTCTTCGCGCAGGATTACCTGCGTGAAGCGGAGTATTATCAGCGCAAGGCGGACGGCTATCGGCGGGAGGCGGAATACTATGAGCGGAAGGCCAAAGGCTACGAACGAGAGGCGGAGTATTATATCAAAAAAGCGGAGGGACATCAGCGCGAGGCGGCTTATTACTCCAAGCATGGAGACTTAGACCGCGCCAACACGCAGCAGCGCTATGCGCGCGATGCGATGGATAAAGCGCAGACCCAGCAACGCTACGCCCAGGATGCCTGGGATAAATACCGCACCCAGCTCCGCTATGCCCAGCAGGCCGATGAGAAAGCGGCGGACTATCTGCGTCGGGCGGCGAACCGAAGGTAAGAAAATTTAAATGTTTACACATATGTCAAAAACTGGAATTATTGTTCTGATTATTGTATTGCTCATCTCGCTGGTGTGCTATATCGTTGCGCGTATCCGCATGAGCAAAGAGAAACTGGTGTTGACCGCCGGTCGCTTGGATGTCACCTTCGTCATGATCAGCCCGCTGTTCGCGATTATCGGCTGGATGTTCCGTCAACTGCTGCCTTCTCTGGAAGTGGTGATATGGATCTTCTGGACCATCGCCATTATCTGTTTTGCCCTCTCGATCATGTATTCGATCATTGAGAACAAAGACTCGGGTTGGGATATCGCGTGGTCAATCGGTGCGAAGATCTTCATCTTCATCACCACCATCTTCATCATCCTTGTCTCCATCGTAGCGCTGATGATATACATGGTATATTACCTGATCAAGCAGCTGGCGAAGTCGGACGAGGAAGCAGAACGCGACAGCAAAGGCAAGCTCGCTTTGCCGCAATATCGTAAGTTCATGAATGCATACGTAGGTGCGAAGCAGAAGAAAGACTGATGAACGGCGTTTTACCCTATATTTTGCTGGTGGCAGTGATGTTCCTGGGATTCGGGGCATTGCTGTACATGCAGTTTCGTAACGAGCAGAAGAAACGGCAGTGGGAGTTGCAGAAAGATACGAAGAAAGTGATTTCTCCGATTCGTCTGCGCGCCTATGAGCGCCTGGCCCTCCTGCTCGAGCGTACAAAACCAGAGCATATGTTGCTGGACTTGCGCTCCAAAGAGCCGGAAGCGCTGGACTCCTGGACCGTCGGACAACTACAGCAGTACTTGCTGCAGACCATCCGCCTGGAGTTTGATCATAACCAGAGTCAGCAGGTCTATGTGAGCGATGAGATTTGGGATGCCATCATGGGTACGCGTGACCAACTCGCGGCTTTCATCATCTCCATTGCGGCGCAGATACCGAAGGACGCCACGGCGCAGGTATATGCCTCCGCGCTCATCACTGCGTTTAACTCCAATGGAGTCACGTCCACCGACAAAGCACTCAGCATGCTCAAAGACGAAGCAAAGGACTTAATGTAAAGGCGAGAGGTGAAAGGTGAGAGGTTAAAGGATAAAAGTGTATGGTTAAAGGTGAAAGGTCTTCTCCTTTCCATTTTCATTTTTCAATTTACCTTTTGCTGGGCGCATAACGACAGCATCTACATGGGAACGCAGGTGAAGCTCGATATCGCATCGCCGATTATCGTGCCTGCTGCGAACCAATGGCAGATACAGAACTACGAAGTAGCCGTTAATGTACGACTGGCGCAGCGGTTCTACCCCACCCTCGAGATCGGTTACGCCGGAGGACAACTGACCAGAGACACCATCGCGTGGGCAGGCAAAGGAGGATTCTTCCGCGTCGGATGTGACCTCCATCCGCTTAAGCGCCACCCCGGATCGCCGCATGCACTGCTCGTAGGTGTTCGACTCGGAACGGCTTTTCAGCAGTTTGACCAAGAGGTGGACTGCCAGAACCGCAACAAGGAAGCGGAGCGCGATGCCGGAGGGCACATGCATATCGCCGGAAGCAAGGCGGATTGTTGGGGAGAGATCGTACTGGGATGTCAGGTGGAGATAGCGAAAGTGAACCGCACAGCGTTTTATATGGGTTGGATGGGACGATTCAAATGTCTCTTCACCCGCACTGACCTGCCGCAGGCCGCCATCTATATCCCCGGTTTCGGGCGGCAAGACATCATCGGATGGGGAGTGAATTATTACTTGGGATGGAAATTCTAAAAATTTGAAATTTATAATTTTAAAAATATAGTTACTATGGAAAAAACACAACTTTTGAATCGTGCAGCGGATAACATCCGTATCTTGGCTGCCGCAGCAGTAGAGAAAGCAAAGAGTGGTCACCCGGGTGGTGCCATGGGTGGTGCAGACTTCATCAACGTCCTCTTCAGCGAGTTTCTGGAGTACGATCCGGAGAATCCGGGTTGGGAAGCACGTGACCGTTTCTTCTTGGATCCGGGTCATATGGCTCCGATGCTATACGGACAGCTCTGTCTGGCTGGTAAGTTTACTCTTGAAGATCTTAAGAATCTCCGTCAATGGGGTTCGGTAACTCCGGGACACCCCGAACGTGAGATTGAGCGAATGATTGAGAATACCTCCGGTCCGCTCGGTCAGGGACACACGTTCGCTGTCGGAGCAGCCATTGCTGCGAAATGGTTCAACCAGCGTTACGGTGAGATCCATAACCCGACCATCTATGCCTTCATCTCTGACGGCGGTGTACAGGAAGAGATCTCGCAGGGCGCAGGCCGTCTGGCCGGACACCTCGGACTGGATAATCTGGTTATGTTCTATGACTCGAATACCATCCAGCTCTCCACCGGTTGTGGTGAAGTGACTTCGGAAGACGTAGCAGCTAAATATGCCGCATGGGGATGGTACGTACAGGAGATCCCGGGTAATGACCCCGACGCGATCCGCCAAGCCATCATCAAAGCGAAAGCAGAGAAAGGTCGTCCGTCTATCATCATCGGTCATACCACTATGGGTAAGGGCTGCGTGACGGCAGAAGGTGCTAACTGGGAAGGCAAGTGCTCGACCCACGGTGCTCCGCTCAGCAAAGCCGGTGCTTCGTTCGAGAAGACGATCGAGCATCTCGGTGGTGATCCGACGAACCCCTTCCAGATCTTCCCGGAGGTACAGAAACTATACGAAGAGCGCGCTATCGAACTGCGCGAGATCGCGAATAAGAAATATGCGGCTTACCACGAGTGGGCACAGGCTAACCCGCTGGCTGCGAAGGAATATGAGACCTTCATGTCCGGCGAGACTCCGTGCATCGACTGGAGCCTCATCGAGCAGAAACCCGGTGACGCTACGCGTAATGCCAGCGGAAAGGTGCTTGGTTTCTTGGCAGAGAACGTGGGCAATATGATTGTTTCTTCCGCCGACCTCTCCAACTCCGACAAGACCGACGGTTTCCTCAAGAAGACCCACGCCCTCAAGAAAGGCGATTTCAGCGGTCAGTTCCTGCAAGCCGGTGTTTCCGAGCTCACCATGGCGTGCGTGATGATCGGTATGGCGCTTCACGGCGGTATCATCCCCGCATGCGGTACGTTCTTCGTCTTCAGCGATTATATGAAACCAGCTGTACGTATGGCTGCCCTCATGGAACTTCCGGTGAAATTCATCTGGAGCCACGATGCGTTCCGCGTAGGCGAAGACGGTCCGACGCACGAACCGGTAGAGCAAGAAGCACAGATCCGTCTTATGGAGAAACTGCATAACCATAGCGGTAAACCGTCGATGCTCGTTCTGCGTCCGGCGGACGCCGAGGAGACGACGCTCGCATGGCGTGCAGCGATCGAGAATACCGAGACTCCGACCGCGCTCATCCTCAGCCGTCAGGACATTGCTCCGGTGCCCAATGTCAATCTCGAAGGCTTCCGCAAAGGTGCGTATATCGTTTCCAAAGATGAGAACCCGCAGATCGTACTGCTCGCTTCTGGTTCTGAGGTTTCGACACTCCTTGCCGGAGCCGAACTCCTCCGTGCAGAAGGAATCCGCCTGCAAATCGTCAGCGTGCCGTCCGAAGGACTCTTCCGTGAGCAACCCAAAGAATACCAGGATGAAGTGCTGCCGAAGGGTATCAAGCGTTTCGGTATGACCGCCGGTCTGCCTTGCACGCTCGAAGG
>JAFXYK010000023.1 GCA_017541805.1 Paludibacteraceae bacterium | reverse complement strand
GGACGGTATTTCGATGAAGCGGAGATGGTGAATCTGGTGGATTCGTCGTTGGACTTCTGGTTGACCGCCGGTCCGTGGGCACATAAGTTCGAGACGCGTTTGGCGAAATGGTTAGGCGTGAAATACTGCGCGGTATGTAACTCAGGAAGTAGTGCGAACCTGTTGGCGTTCTATGCGTTGACGTCGCCGAAGCTTGGAGAACGCGCTATCAAACGCGGGGATGAGGTGATCACGGTAGCAGCCGGATTCCCGACGACGGTGAACCCGATCATTCAGTTCGGTGCCATTCCGGTGTTTGTGGATGTGGCTTTACCGGGTTTCGATATCGACGTGACGCAGTTAGAAGCGGCGTACAGTCCGAGAGTGAAAGCGGTGATGCTGGCCCATTCGTTGGGTAACCCGTTTAACCTGAAGGCTGTGAAAGCGTTCTGCGAGAAATACGGGTTATGGTTGATAGAAGATAACTGCGACGCGTTGGGTTCGGAGTATACGATCGACGGTGAGACGCGCAAGACAGGTACGTGGGGCCATATCGGTACGAGCAGTTTTTACCCGCCGCATCATATGACGATGGGCGAAGGCGGTGCGGTGTATACGAATGACCCGTTGTTGGATAAGATCGTGCGTTCGTACCGCGATTGGGGTCGCGACTGCTGGTGTGTAGGCGGTGTGGATAACACATGTAAGATGCGTTTCACGGGTCAGTTCGGAGAGTTACCGCAAGGGTACGACCATAAATATGTGTACAGTCATTTCGGCTTTAACCTGAAGATAACGGACATGCAGGCAGCTATCGGTTGCGCGCAGTTGGAGAAGTTAGACCGGATCGTGGAGGCACGGCGGAAGAACTGGATGCGGTTGCACGAGGGGTTGAAGGATCTGCCGCAGTTGATCTTGCCGGAGGCAGAGGAGAACAGTAATCCGAGTTGGTTCGGTTTCCTGATCGCGGTGAAGGACGATGCGGGGTTCACGCGGAATGAGTTGACGGGATGGCTGGAGAGCCGGAGGATACAGACACGGAACTTGTTTGCGGGGAACCTGATCAAGCATCCGGCGTTTGATGAGATGCGGAAGACGGGGGAAGGTTATCGCGTCGTGGGAGAGCTGAAGATGACGGATTTCGTGATGAATAACGGGTTCTGGATTGGGGTTTATCCCGGGATGAGCGAGGAGATGATCGAGTGGATGATTACATCTATTCGGGAATTTGTAAATAAAAAAAGATAAAGACCCTTCGGGCAATAAAATTATATAAAGAAAAATTATAGAGAAAATACTGATTATTGATTTAAGTACCTACGTACCACGAGTATTATTCTGCTAATATGCTCTCATAAATTAATTTACAGACCATATTATCATAATAATCCTCATCTCTTCGAGATTTAAATCAATAATCAGCAAAAATACCAAAAATAATTTTTATTTTTCCGACGACTAGGTAGGACTAGGAGAGTAGGATGAAAATTGTGATTACAGGGGCGGGGAGTTTTTTGGGAGTGACGGTATGTAGGTCGTTCCAAGAAGCTGGAGATGAGGTGACAGCAGTCTGTCGCGCTCAGTCTGCGGGTTTGGCGAGAATACCGAAGGGAGTCTCTGTAGTACATGCGAGTTTGGAGGAAAATGGGGAACTGGTAAAGAGGATAGAAGAGAGAGAGCAAGCGAAAGTGTTTATTCATCTGGCGTGGGCAGGAACGGGACATGACGGACGGGATGAGGCGGATGTGCAGGAAGCGAACGTGCGGTATGCGTTGGAGGCGATGCGTGCTGCGCATGCGATGGGATGTAAGCTGTTTGTGATGGCCGGTTCGCAAGCCGAATACGGGAGCACCACCCTGCCCCAGCAGGAAGAGATGGATTGTCAACCGTTCTCGGAATACGGCAAGGCGAAGTTACGGATGTGGGAAGAAGGGAAGAAGTTAGCGGCGGAGTTGGGTATGAAGTATCTGCACTTGCGGATCTTCAGTCTGATTGGCGAGGAGGATCATCCGTGGACGCTGGTGATGAGTGCGGTAGAAAAGATGCTGCGGGATGAGACGATGGCGTTAAGCGACTGCACGCAGAACTGGAATTTCCTATACGCGCGCGACGCGGCTGAGCAGATAAGGCGCTTATGTGCGTATGCGATGGAGGAGGATGCGTTTGGTCAGCAGATCTACCAGATCGCATCGGACGATACCCGTCCGCTGAAGGATTTCGTAGAACGGATACGGGTTCTGACGGGATCGAAGAGTGACCTGCAATACGGTGCGGTGAAACCGGCGAACAGGGTGTCGCTACAACCGGATATGGGTAAGTTACGCAAGGCGATCGGAATGGAGATCGCACCTACGGATTTTGACACAGTAATAGAACGAATAATAGCAACACAGAATGATAAAACTATCTGATTTCATTTTTCGCCATCTGGTGGAGGCACATGCGATCGAGCATTGTTTTCTGGTGACCGGCGGTGGTGCGATGCACCTGAATGACAGTATCGGTCACACGCCGGGATTGACGTATATATGCAACCATCACGAGCAGGCTTCGGCTATTGCGCAAGAGGGTTATTATCGCGCGAGTGGTCGTATGTGCGTGACGAACGTGACGACCGGTCCCGGTGGGACAAACGCCGTGACAGGTGTGTTAGGTCAATGGTTGGATTCGATTCCGGCGCTGTATATCTCCGGTCAGATCAAACGGGAGACGATGTTGGGTACGTATCCGGAGTTGCCGTTGCGTCAGTTAGGCGACCAGGAAGCGGATATCGTGAGTATCGTGAAGCCGATCACGAAATATGCGAAGACGATCGTGGAGCCGAATGACATCTTGTATGAGTTGGACAAGGCGATGGATATCGCGTTGAGTGGTCGTCCCGGTCCGGTTTGGCTGGATATCCCGCTGGATGTGCAGGCGGCGATGATAGAGGAAAGCGGCCTGAGGAGGTATGAACGTTTAACGAGTGAACGAGTGAACGAATTAACGAGTGAACGAGTGAACGAATTAACGAGTGAACGAATGAACGAATTAGGGGAGAAGCTCGATGAACTACTTGATAAACTGGCAAAAGCAAAGAGTCCGGTGATATACGTGGGTAACGGTGTACGATTGGCGCAACGGGAAGAGGCGTTTGTGCAATTAGCCGAACGGCTGAACATCCCGGTGGTGACGGCTATCAGCGGTTCGGATATCTTATGGTACGACCATCGGTTGTGCTTCGGCAAACCGGGTATATGCGGCGACCGAATCGGCAACATCATGGTACAGAACAGCGACCTGTTGATTGTGATGGGTACGCGACTGAGTCTGAGACAGGTGAGTTACGCGTATAAGCTGTTGGCGCCGAAGGCTTATAAGGTGATGATTGATATCGACGAGGCGGAGATGCATAAACCGACGTTGGCGATCGATATGGCGATTCATGCGGACCTGCGTGATGCGATCGATATGCTGCTGGAGAAGACAGAAGGGAAGACGTATGATTTTGCGAAATGGTGCGCATGGGGCCGCGAGATAGAGAAAGCGATCCCTACCCTGTTTGACGACAACCCCGACATGCCCGGATACTGCAACTCGTATAAGTTCGCCGATGAGTTATTCAAACAACTGGAGAGCGGCGATGTAGTGGTTACCGGTAACGGTACAGCCTATACCTGCACCTATCAAGCGATGCAGGTGAAGCGCGGCGTGCGTGTGTTTGCCAACCAAGGTTGCGCGGCGATGGGTTATGACCTGCCTGCGGCTATCGGTGCTGTGACGGCAAACAAGAACGGAAGGACGGTGCTCGTGACCGGCGACGGTTCGCTGCAGATGAACATACAGGAGTTGCAGACGTTGGTGACGTACGGCATGCCGCTGAAGATCTTCGTGCTGGAGAACGAAGGGTACCTGGCTATCAAGACGACGCAGAAGATATTCTTCGGCGGTCATTTCACGGGCAGTAACCCGGCGAGCGGTGTCGTTTGTCCGAATCTGGAGAAGATAGCGGGTGCGTACGGTATTCCGTACCTGAGTATCAGCGAGAACGGCAAGGCGCTGGAAGAGGCGATTGCGAAGACCTTGGCGACGGAGGGACCGGTGATATGCGAAGTACACATGCATCCGGAGCAGACTTTGTTCCCCAAGTCGGCATCGTTCATGGACAAGCAGACAGGAAAGATGAGTTCGGCGCCGCTGGAGAAGATGGCACCGTTTATGGATGAGGAATTACAGGCGAAGTGCGTGTATGAGGGATGAGAAGACAGATATCGCTCGGCGGTTGCTGAATATGGAGTTCATCCGGTTCGTGCTGGTGGGCTGTCTGAACACGGCGTTCGGCGTAGGTGTGTACTGTCTGATGATATGGATAGGTGTGCCATATTGGTGGGCGACACTGGCTGCGCATATGTTAGGAGTACTGTTTAATTTCAAGACGATCGGGATCTTGGTGTTCCGCAACTCGAGCAACCGGTTGTTTCTGCGGTTTGTGTCGTGTTATGTGTTGGCGTACGGGTTGAATGTGGGGATTATATGGGTGCTGCTGCATACGACGGGGTTGAATGATTATTGGAGCGGGATTGTGGCGACGCCTTTTGTAGCGGTGTTCTCCTACTTCTATCAAAAGATGTTTGTTTATAAAAGAAAATATGAAAAAAATTAGTATATTGACTCCTTGTTATAACGAGGAGGAGAATGTGGAAGAATTGTACAGGCGGGTGAAGGGACAGTTCGAACTGCTGAAAGATAAGTATGAGTTCGAGCATGTGTTCATCGACAACGCTTCGCAAGACCGGACAGTAGAAGTGCTGCGGAAGATGGCAGCAGAGGATTCGCATATCAAGGTGATTGTGAATGCGATGAATTTCGGTCATATCCGTTCGCCATTCTACGGTCTGAAACAGTGTTACGGCGATGCGGTGATGCTGATGGTAGCTGATTTGCAAGATCCGCCGGAGTTGATTCCGCAGTTCCTGGAGCAATGGGAACAGGGTCATAAGGTGGTTGTTGGCGTGAAGAACAAGAGTCAGGAGAACCCGATCATGTACGGTATGCGTAAGTTGTTCTACACGGCGGTACGCCGGATGTCGGAGACACGGTTGATCGATAACTTCACGGGTTTTGGGTTGTACGACAAGACGTTTGTGGACCTGTTGCGCGCGACGGATGATCCGTATCCGTACTTACGCGGTTTTGTGGCGGAGTACGGCGTGAACATAGGTGAGGTGTATTACACGCAGCCGAAACGGGAACACGGAAAGACGAAGAATAACTTCTACACGCTATGGGACATGGCGATGTTAGGCTTCGTGAACCACTCGAAAGTGCCATTGCGATTGGCATCGTTCATCGGTTTCATCACGGCGGTTCTGAGTCTGTTTGTGGCGCTGTTCTATTTCATCTATAAGTTATGCTACTGGGACAGTTTCCAAGTAGGTAACGCGCCGTTGGTGATCGGTCTGTTCTTCTTCTCGGCGGTACAGTTGATCTTCATCGGTATCTTAGGCGAGTATATCGGAGCGATCCATACGCAGGTGCGCAAACGGCCGCTGGTGATCGAGAAAGAGCGGATCGGTTGGGACGAGAAAAAAGAAAAATAACACAACAAAACATATAAACGTATGAAAAAAGTAATTATTGCAAGTTTGTTCGCTATGGTAGCGTTCGTGTTCACAGGTTGCCGTGATTGCAACTGCCAGCCGAGTGAACCATGCCAGTTCCATCAGAAAACAATTGAGCTGGAAGTGAGTCAAGCCAAATGGGAGTTTGACAACGGTGCGAACATGTTCTACTGCCATTTTGACGTGCCGGAGATCACCAACAACGTGTTCCTCTATGGCACGAAGTGCATCTATCGCGAGTACAACTACGGCAAACCGAACGTGTACGATGTAGCTCTGCCGGAGACAACGTATCTGGTGGAGGATGTGGATGACGGTCAGGGCGGCACGACGCCGTATTACTACCAGCAGCATATCGACTATGCTATCGGTGTAGGAACGGTAGAGATCTTCTGCATATACTCGGACTTCATCTATGATGGATTCACACCGGATGCGATGCACTTCATTCTGCAATTGACCTACTAAGTGGTAGCCGAAGGGATGTACATATTAGGTCCCTGCAGCGCGGAGACGCGTGAACAGGTATTGGTTACTGCGCGCCAGTTGAAAGAGGTGTGCGGAGCGATGCCGTTTATTTTTCGCGCGGGTGTATGGAAGCCGCGTACGAGTCCGCATACGTATCAAGGTGCCGGTGAGGAAGGGTTGAAATGGTTGCAGGAAGTGCAGCAGACGTTAGGTCTGGCTGTGGCGACCGAGGTAGCGACGCCGGAACATGTAGCGGCTGCGCTGAAAGCAGGTGTGGATTATCTGTGGATAGGAGCGAGGACGAGCGCCAATCCGCTTGCGGTACAAGCGATTGCTGACGCGATTTTAGATTTTAGATTTTTGATTTTTGATTTGAGATTGAAGGGTGTGATAATCAAGAATCCGGTGAATGCGGATGCGCAGTTGTGGTTAGGCAATATCGAGCGGTTGGAGCGGACAGGTGTGCCGGTTATCGCCGTTCATCGTGGATGCAACCATCAGCCGTGTTGGCATATGGCGCATGAGGTGCGTTTGGCGCGCCCGGATATCCCGATGTTGCTGGATCCGAGTCATATGAGCGGCGATGCGGCACAGGTGCCGATGCTGATGGGCAAGGTACGCGAGTTGGGGTTGGATGGCGCGATGGTCGAGGTGCATTGTGATCCAAAATCTGCGCTGTCTGATAGTGCTCAACAGGTGAAGCCGGAGGAGATATCGGAGATAATACCCTTCGGAGTAACTCGCCCCCTGCTCGACGGATTGGAGTTGAATTGGTTGCGGGCGGAGATAGATGAGTTGGATGAGCGGTTATGGGACACGATTGCGGCGCGTATGGAAGTGAGTGAACGGATTGGAAGATGGAAGAAAGCGCATGGTGTGGCACCGTTGCAGCCGGAGCGTTATCAGCAGATTGTGGAGAAACTGAAGGCAAAGAGTGCGACGATGCAGGAAGGCGGTTTGGATGCCGATTTCATGCTGCGTATCTGGGAACTGATTCATGCACAGAGTCTGAAACAACAGGAATAGTATGACGATTCGATATAAACATTTAGAGTTGGTCAACCTACTCTTCTGCTACACGCCGGTTTTCCTTTTCTTATGGGGCTGGTGCCGATGGATGGTGTCTATACCGTTAACGGCGTTGATCCTGTATATGTTCTTCCGCTACTACCGTACGGAGGGGAAACAGGTGCTGTATGAGGAGTCGTTCACTATTCATCGCAAGGTATGGTATCCGGTGATGATCGGTGCGGCGGCGTTGGCTATTGCGTTGGATTACGGCGGAATGTTCGTGAACCTGAACACGTTCGGCGACTACCTTCGCAACGGTGCTGCTCCGCAGGATTTGGCAAGATACGACTGGCCGGTTATTTACGACGACGCGGCGACACCAAGTATGCTCACTTATTACCTGGGATTCTACTTGTTCCCCGGACTGGTGGGTAAGATCTTCGGCAGTCCGATCCTGGCGGAGATCAGTCTGGGTATTGTCGGCTATATCGGCATGCTGCTGCTGTTCGTGAACATCATCCGGTTGGTGAACGCGCAGAGCGTGAAGGCACAGTTCGGCGCCATACTGGCTTATCTGGGTTTCGGCGGTATGTTGGTTTTCCTGCAGTTGGTGACTTTTGCTTTCCATCCCGATGTGCAGTTGGGTCAACCGCATTGGTTCGTGTTCGGCAGTCTGCAGTATCGCTCAACCTTGGTTTCTCTGCGATGGGCATTCCCGCAGTATTATGTGCCGATCACCTGTCTGATTCTGCTGTACACGCATCGTGGGGAACGGAAATACTACGCGATGTGGGTGTTGCCGGCTTTGCTGTGCGGCACGTGGGCATTTACGATGCTGGTGATGTACGCGATAGGTGATTATATCATGACATCCGTTCGCGACCGGAAGGTGCATCTCGATATCCTGTCATGGCAGAATATCGCTTGTGCGGCGATCGGATTGCTGATGCTGACGTATTTGTTAGGATGCTGGGCCGTGGATGCGACGGATAACATGCAGTTCCAGTTGATCACAGATATGAAGTATTATCTGATCTCGTACTGGCCGTTCTGTCTGTTTATGTTCGGGTTCTATTTCATGCTGATCTGGAAAGAGACGAAGAAAGATGATTTCTTCTACCTGACGTTGGTTTTCCTATGCCTGCTGCCGTTCATGCGTGCCGGAAAATATAACGACTGGGTGATGGGCACGTCGATGCCTGCGCTGTTCATGCTGAGTATCTACTGCATCCGGTTTATGATCAACAAGCCGACGGAGACAAAGGCGAAACGGAGATGGGTGATCTTGATTGCTTGCCTGGTGCTGAACGTCTATTACCCGCTGCATGAGTTGAATACGAAATACCATTATACGGGCATGCCGACTCGGTCCATGCGGATCTATTCCGACCAGGAAGGAAAGACGTTCCAATTAGGCGGACGTACCTACTCGATCGACCTGGGTTGGCGCACGTATTTCACGAATTATAACTACGAAGAGTCGTTCTTCTACAAGCATATCGCCCGCCGATAGATGAAGATTGAATTCAGATATATTGTGGTTGCGGACCTGGTGTTCTGCTATATACCGGTGCTGCTTTTCATGGGCGGATGGTGCCGCTGGGAGATCGCTGTGCCGAGTTGTCTGCTGTTGGCGTATATGCTGTATGAGGTCTATCGGAAGACGATACGGCCGATGGCAAGTCAGAGCTTGACGTTGCGTCCGAAGGCATGGATCACGATTCTGGCGGTTACGTTACTGCTGTCGGTTATCTTCGGTTGCGGCGGCGTGTTCGCGTATTTCTTCGATTACGAGAAACACTCGGCGATTGTGCAGGACTTGAGTCAACGCGCTTGGCCGGTAGTGTATGAGGATGCGGCGACACCGAGTATGCTGACGTATTACGTAGGCAGTTACTTGTTCCCCGGACTGGTGGGTAAGATCTGCGGCAGTCGGATTGTGGCGGAGTTGATGTTAGGTGTAGTCGGATGGATCGGACTGGTGTTGCTGCTGCTGAACGTGCTGTTCCTCGTGGACGCACAGACGACGAAGAAACAGATCTGGGCGATGGTTATTTTCCTGTTCTTCACGGGAATGATCCTGCCGCTGCAGTTGCTGTTCATTGGTTTGAACGACGAAGTGACCTTAGGTCGTCCGCATTGGTTCATCCATCGGGTGCTGCAGTACCGATCGTGTATGTCCACGATCAAATGGGTGTGGGAACAATATACGATCCCTGTGTTAGGACTGGTGATGCTGTACCATTTCCGCGAGAAGAGAAAGCTGTATGCCGTGTGGATCTTACCGGCGCTGATATGCGGCACGTGGAGTTTTATTGCGCTGGTGGTATATGCGATAGCGTATTACGTGATCACGTGTGTGAAGGAGAAAAAAATATATTGGGACCTTTTGTCGTGGCAGAATATCGCCTGCGGACTGATGGGACTGGTGATGGTGAGTTACTTGGCCGGCAGTTTGACCGCAGACAAACCGGAGGAGGTGCAGTTCCGTTTCTTCACGGACTGGCATTACTATCTGACGGCTTATCTGCCGTTCTGCCTGTTCATGTTCGGGTTCTATTATATGCTGATCTGGGAAACGGCGAAGCGCGATGCGTTCTTCTATATCACGCTGGTGCTGCTGTGCGTGATTCCAATCTGTCGCGCAGGATGGTTGAACGACTGGACGATGAATGTGTCGATGCCGCCGCTGTTTATGCTGAATATCGCGTGTGTGGTGTTCCTGCTGAGCAAGCCGACGGAGAAGAAGTTGAGACGCAAATGGGTGATCCTCATCGTGTGCCTGGTGATCAGTTCGCCGCATGTGGTACATGAGTTCCATGAGTACCATAATCCGTTCACGTACACGGGCATGC
Organism: Paludibacteraceae bacterium; assembly: GCA_017541805.1. Lineage (GTDB taxonomy): Bacteria > Bacteroidota > Bacteroidia > Bacteroidales > Paludibacteraceae > Colicola. The sequence goes on along the minus strand of JAFXYK010000023.1, from coordinate 25,321 downwards.
CGGAGCACAGTTTGAGCGGATATTCATGCCGCGATTGCGAGGATATCCCCGTGGATCTGCGCGCTAATTATTATAACTATAACTACGAAGAGTCGTTCTTCTACAAGCATATCGCCCGCCGATAGATGAAGATTGAATTCAGACATATTGTGGTTGCGGACCTGGTGTTCTGCTATATACCGGTGATGCTTTTCATGGGCGGTTGGTGCCGCTGGGAGATTGCTGTGCCGAGTTGTCTGCTGTTGGCGTATATGCTGTATGAGGTGTATCGGAAGACAATCCGGAAGATGGAGCGTCAGACGTTGACGCTGCGGACAGGACTGATGGTTTCGGTAGGTGTGATCACGCTGCTGATGGCTGTAGCGTTCGGTTGCGGCGGCGTTTTCGCGTATTTCTTCGATTACGAGAAACACTCGGCGATCGTGCAAGATGTGAGTCAGTATACATGGCCGGTAGTGTACGACGACGCGGCGACGCCGAGTATGCTGACGTACTATGTGGGCAGTTACTTGTTCCCCGGACTGGTAGGTAAGATATGCGGCAGCCGGATCGTGGCGGAGTTGATGCTTGGTGTCGTCGGATGGCTCAGCATGCTGCTGTTGCTAGTGAATGTGCTGTTCTTAGTGGACGCACAGACGACGAAGAAGCAGGTTTGGACGATGGTTATTTTCCTGGGCTTCTACGGTATGATCCTGCCGCTGCAAGTGCTTTTTGTGGGTTTCCACGAGGATGTGCAGTTCGGTCTGCCGCATTGGTTCATCCATCGGTCGTTGCAATACCGGTCTTCGCTGTCGATGCTGAAATGGGTGTGGGAACAATACACTATTCCTGTGCTGGGTCTGACGTTGCTGTACCGTTTCCGCGAGCAACGAAAGTTGTATGCCGTTTGGATGCTTCCGGCGCTGATATGCGGCACGTGGAGTTTTATTGCGCTGGTGGTATATGCGATAGCGTATTATGTGATCACGTGTGTGAAGGAGAAGAAGTTCTTGGCGGATCTCTTCTCGTGGCAGAATATCGCATGCGGACTGATGGGACTGGTGATGGTAAGTTATTTGGCAGGCAGCATGACGAACGAGAAACCGGAGGAAGTGCAGTTCCAGTTGATTACGGATTTGCGGTATTACCTGATCTCGTATCTGCCGTTCTGCCTATTCACGTTCGGATTCTATGTCCTGTTGATCTGGAAAGGTGTGCAACGCGATGCGTTCTTCTATATCACGCTGGTGCTGCTGTGCGTGATACCGATCTGCCGCGCAGGATGGTGCAACGACTGGTGCATGGACGTATCGATGTTACCGCTTTTTATGCTGAATATCGCTTGTATCCGGTTCTTGCTGGACAAGCCGACGGAGCAAAAGGCGAAACGCAGATGGGTGACACTTATCGTATGTCTGGCGATCAGTTCGCCGTACGTGTTCTATGAGTTCTATAACTCGTTCGACTACAGCGGCATGCCGAAGCATAGTTTGAGGAATTATTCATGCAAGGACTGCGAGGAGATTGATGTGGACCTGCGCTCGAACTATTTTAATTACGAGTATGAGCAATCGATTTTTTACCAATATATCGCACGAAAATAGATGAAAGTTGATTTTAAACATATTGTGCTGGCGGACCTGGTGTTCTGTTATATACCGGTGATGCTTTTCATGGGCGGATGGTGCCGATTGGAGATTGCTGTGCCGAGTTGTGCGGCGCTGGCATATATGCTGTTTGACGTATATCGGAGGACGGTACGGAAGATGGAGAAGCAGGAGCTGACGCTCCAACCGGCGTTGCTGATCGGTATGGGTTTTGTGACGCTGCTGGTAGCATTCATCATCGGTTACGGCGGTGTGATCTCGGATTTTCACGATTATCCGAAGCACTCGGCGGTGGTGCAGGACCTGAGTCAGTATACATGGCCGGTAGTGTATGAAGACGCGGCAGAACCGAGTCTGATGACGTATTACATCGGCAGTTACCTGTTCCCGGGACTGGTGGGACAGTTAGCCGGCAGTCGGATTCTGGCGGAAGTGATGTTAGGTGTTGTCGGATGGTTGGGACTGATGCTGCTGCTGGTGAATATCCTGTTCCTGGTGGACGCACAGACGCCGAAGAAACAGGTGTGGGCGATGGCGATTTATATGGGTTTCTACGGGATGCTCTTGCCGCTGCAGACCTTGTTCTTCTCCGTCAACGAAGATGTGATCTTCGGTTATCCGCATTGGTACACGTATAAATGGTTAGGCTTCCGTTCGTCGTTGACAGCGCTGAAATGGGTGTGGGAGCAATATACTATTCCTGTGTTAGGACTGGTGATGCTGTACCGTTTCCGCGAGAAGCGGAACCTGTATGCGATATGGATACTGCCTGCTTTGATCTGCGGCACGTGGGGATTTCTGACGCTGTTTGGGTATGCCGTTGCGGCGTATGTGATCGCGTGTGTGAAGGAGAAGAAGTTCTTGGCAGATCTGTTCTCGTGGCAGAATATCGTTTGCGGACTGGTGGGACTGGTGATGGTGATTTATCTGGCCGGTAATCTGGCGACCGATAAACCCGCAGAACTGAAACTGCACCTGATCACGAACGGACGGTATTACCTGATCTCGTATCTGCCGTTCTGCATCTTTATGTTCGGCATCTATTTTATGCTGATCTGGAAGCAGGTGCAGCGGGATCTGTTCTTCTATATCACCTTAGGCATCCTATGCCTTATTCCTTTCTGCCGGGCCGGTTTCTTCAACGATTGGTGCTTGGGAACCTCGATGCCGGCATTGTTTTTGTTGAGTATCTACTGTATCCGGTTCCTGATCAACAAGCCGACGGAAGGCAAAGCGAAGCGGATATGGGTGACGCTGGTGGTGTGTATCGCGGTGAATGTGCCGTTCGTGCTGTACGAGCTGTACACGCCGTTCCGCTACACCGGTTATCCGGCGCGCAGCCTGAGTGAATACTCCTGCCTCCATTGCGAGGATATTGACGTTGATTTGAGAACCAATTATTTCACCTATAATTACGAAGAATCCATTTTTTACAAATATATAGCACGTAAATAAGATGCAAAAAGTAAAGTTATACATTCTATCGCTGCTCTTGGGTTTTGCAGGCATCGCCTTTGCCCAGGAAGGACAGACGACGAGTATCTCCGGTGTGGTAGTAGATGAAGATACCGGCGAGACCTTGCCGTTCGTGCAGATCTACTTCCTCAAGTCCACTCCCAACAAGGGAATGATCGCTTCGGAGGTAGGAACGACGACGGATATCGACGGTAATTTCACGATCAGTAACGACCAAGGGTACAACACGTTGAATTTCCAGATGTTAGGTTTCAAGACCCAGATGCTGACGTTGCGCAAGGGTCAGAACCGGACGAACGTGAAGATCAAGATGAAGGCCGACGTGTACGGTCTGCAGGACATCGTGGTGACGCCGAAGAACCGCAAGCGCGACTACAAACGCAAAGGTAATCCGGCTGTGGAACTGATTCAGAACGTGATCGCACGCAAGGACTCGTTCTGCGTGCGCACGGCAGATCAGTACACCGCGACGAGTTATGCACGTATGTCGTTTGCGCTGGATAACATCAAGGTCAATTGGGAGAAACCATTCTGGAAGAACTTCATTTTCGTGAAGAAATACATCGACACGACGGGTGTTTATCCGAACGTGACCGTGAGTATCCGAGAGCACATGAACCAGGAGTATTACCAGCGTAAGCCGCACCGCGAGAAGAAGATTCTGCAGAAAAAACGTATCTTCGGTATCGAAGATATCATCGGTTCGGGTTCCTTCCAAGAGAATATCAACGCGATCTTCAAGGACGTAGATATCAACGACAACAACATGAACCTGCTGTTCAACCGGTTTGTGTCGCCGTTGTCGTCTACGCTGGCTGTGACGTTCTACCAGTATTACATCATGGATACGATCATGGTGGACGGTTATCCGTGTATCGACTTGGCGTTCGTGCCGGTTAACTCGCAGAGTTTCGGTTTCACCGGTCACCTCTATATCGTCAATGACTCGACCTACCGCATCAAGCGCTACTCGATCAATGTGCCGCCGGAGATCAACCTGAACTTCGTCAGCAATTTCTCGATCGAGCACACGTACAAGCAGTTGGACAACGGTCTATGGGCGCCGGACAGAACGACGACATTTGCGAAATTCTATATCCTGAACAACAAACGCGGTGTGTTGGCGCGGCAGACACGCATCTACACCGATTGGGATCTGGAGACACCTATCCCGCGCTCCACTTTCTCCAGTTTCTCGGACGACGGGACAGAGACGGTGGACACCTTAGCGATCCGTCTGGGTGCGGCGGTATGGGACACGTTACGTCCCGAGCCGCTCACGTTCTACGAGAGTTCGGTGGAAGCGCTGGTTTATGAGTTCACACACACGCCGCTGTTCAACAGTCTGGCGCTGTTCGTCAACGCCCTGACGACGGAGTTCATACCGACCAAGCCATCGTCAATCATGTGGGAGAGTAAGTTCGATATCGGTCCAATCTATAACTTCATCAGTTGGAACCCGCTGGAAGGTGTTCGTCTGCGTTTTGGTGGCGCGACGACGCATATGCTGAGTGACCAATGGTTCTTCCGTGGTTATGTGGCCTTCGGTACGAAGGATCTACGACCAAAATACAACGCGACGCTGGTTTATACGTTCGACAAACACTGGGGACACCCGTATAAAGGCTTGCGGCACCATTTGGAGTTCACGGCGCAGTATGACGTAGAGAGTCCGGGTCAATCGAATGATGTGGTGACGCGCGATAACATCATTCAGTCTATTCCGCTCAGTAAGCCGACGCTGGGTTTTGACCAGTATGTCTTCCACGCGAAGTTGACGTACATGAAAGAATGGCCAAACAAGCTGTCGATCAAGACCGGTTTTGACTACACGAGCAACGAGGCAGCCGGATCACTCAAGTACAACCGCATGAATTGGACAATGCAGCCGGATTCCAGTTGGACGCTGTCGCAAAGTAACGTACCGGCTTATCGCAACTACGAAGGATTTGTGGAACTGCAATACTCACCGGGAAGCCGTATCTCTATTGACCGCATGGGCTTTGAGAGTCCGTGGGGCATGGAGAAAGATGCGCCGACGCTCAAGTTACGGCACAAGATCGGTTACCTGGATGACCGCTTCTACGGCGGCGACGGCTTCTTCTACAACAGCACGGAGTTCCTCTTCGACAAGCGATTCTGGTTCTCCGCTTTCGGTCACCTGGATATGCAGATCCGCACAGGTATGCTATGGCAGAAAGCGCCGTTCACGAAGTTACATATCCCGGAGAGCAGTACGAGTATCTTGTTGGCGCAGCGTGCGTTTAACCAGATGAAACCGATGGAGTTCCTGATGGACGGCTATGTATCGCTCTTCGCGACCTATTATTTCAAAGGCTGGATCATCAACCGTATCCCGGGTCTCAACCGATTGAAGATCCGCGGCGTCGTTTCATTCGCAGGTGTGTACGGCGGTTTGACGAAGAAGAACAACCCGTATCTGGAGACCGGATCCGGTTTGTACGAGTTCCCGCACACGCCTTGGCCTGTGGACGAGAAGACCGGCCAGGAGAACATGCAGATGGCGTTTGACAATGACGGTTATATCAAGGACGGCTTCCGCACGTCTTCGCCGATCGGTAAGTTACCGTATATGGAGATCACCGCCGGATTTGAGAACATCTTGAAGTTCATCCGTATCGATTATATCCGCCGTCTGACGTACAACGATTACGAGTTGCCGTATATGATTCAGAAGATGGAACCCGTCGATCCGATGCAGCCGACCTTAGGTTACAAACCGGCTGTGGACGAGAACGGCGAACCGGTGATGATTCACGGTCGTCGCCGAATCGGCGCATGGGGGCGTAACGGCGTGAAGATCACCGTACGATTTGCACTATAATGGTTTAACAAGAATACGATAAGATTATGAAAAAGATAGTTTGTTTACTCATCGCAGCCACCATGGCTATCAGCGTCTCGGCGCAAGTGAAAGACCAGAAACTCCAACAGGCGCTGGACGAAGTGAAAGTGCAGTTCCAGGAGTTCGATACCGAGCGTTTGTTGGATTCTCTGGACCAAGAGAAACTGCCCAAACTGGTGTCCGGCGGTCTTTTCGGCGGAGGTAACGTGAGCAATTTCATCATCACCCGTAACCATGTGCCAATGAGTTCGTACATGCGTATCGGCGCTGAGTTAGGCGGTTTTCTGGATTTCGCCATCACGAAGCATTTTGCGATACAGCCGCAGGTGATCCTCACGGCGCAACAGAACTATTTCGCCGCCACAGACACGACGAACCGTCTATGGTCCTTCGGCGTGGATATTCCTATTTACTTCTTAGGTCGCTTCGGCAACATGGAGAAAGGTTATATCCAGTTCGGCGGCGGTGTCTTCTCCCATTTCACTTTTGCTTCCAACGTACAGGACAAATACCAGAATGTGGATAAGACGCAGAGTTCGGGCACTTCCTCCCCTGCCCCGCGTCATATCGCCCTGGAGGATCCGTACGACTACAGTCGTCTGTACAGCCTGCATAACAACCATTTCGGCGTCTGTGTGATGGTGGGATACGAATGTGCGTTCGGCATGATCATCAACGCGCAGTATAAAGTGAGTCTGTCCGACATCGCCGGGTTCTACACCGAGATGAAGGGCAATCCTGTTGCGGACGCCCTTATATACCCACAGTCGATCAGCCTACATATCGGCTATCGCTGGAAATAATTGTTTCGGATCACTTTATCGGACAACAGAAGCGCATTCTCGTGATTGAGGATGCGGTTTTGTTGAGGAGCCATCAGATTGACTCCAAACCCGCGCCAATAGAACGTGCCATTGCCGAGCAAGGACTGATAAGTCGGATAGATATCCATCTGGAAAGCATCGTCGGTATAACGCGGATTACCGGTTATCTTCGGCGAATAGATGATAAGCGGCAGGCAGTCGTCCTCCGGCGTCAGATCGGCTATCCACGACCATTCCCCTTTGTTGCGCCATTGCTGCGCATATTTCCGCATCTGGTCGCGCTTCTCATAGTGCAGAATACGATGGTCGCCGGTGATGACGATGGTATAGTTCTGCAGGTTCGAATCCGACTCGATCTTACGGATGAAATAGCCCAGGCCGTCGTCCAACGAGTTGAAGCCGCGTATGAAATTATACATCACCCAAGGCATGGATTTGGGTAATTCCAGGTGGCTGTATTTCTCATTCCAGAACGGTGCATGCGTCGATTGCGTGATGCACTGGATGTAGCGGTTTCCATCGTCGACCAAGCTGTTTAACTTCTGGAAGAGCAAGGTGTCGATATCGGAATAAGAGATCGTGGTGTCATAGCCGTAAGCAGGCGACATCTGGGTCTGGTTCCACACTTTCGGATCGTGCGGCAGAAGACATATCGTGCTATCCGGCGCCAGGCGCATGATACCCGGATAGGTGTTCGTAGGATAATGAAGACACGTCGCACCCGCGTTAATCGGCAGCAAGCCCGTGTTGATGATCATCTGGCCGTCCGCCGAAGGCGCACCGACGATCTGCGTATGGATGCGGTTGGCATAGAAGACATGGTCATTCTGCGTCAACCGATAGAGGTTCGGCATTATCTCCGGCGTGACGACCCAGTTCTCCAGACTCTCCAGCAGCACGATGATCAACGGCGAATCGAGACTGTCGGTAGGTGCCTCATAGATTAACTTCGACATGATGAGCGAGTCTTGCACATTCATCGGACGCTCCGGCTGGATATTATTGATCATCAAATAATAGTCCGTCACGATATAGAACGGCGAGTACAGCACGCTGGTGTTCGCTACCGTCATAGGGAACTGGATGCCATATACCGGTTCGCGTAAGTCACGGATGAACGGCAACATCTTATACTCCGAATCGATATGCTGCTTATGCTGCGCGTTGACGAACAGGCCCTCAGAGGCATGGCGCAGACCGATGGAAGCGACGATGACGATCAGCCATGCTTTCCACGAGCGTGCGCTACGTTTGGTGAAGAAGAAGATGGTACTGAATAAAGCCGTCATACCAAGGAAGATCAGGTCGATCTTCAACTCCACATATATCAGTACGGACCAGAAATAACCATGCAAGTTACCCGACATGTTAAACGCCTCCGCATCCAAGAGGATATGGTTATTGCGCATATAAATCAGGTTAGCAATCATCCATGCGTCGATGATGACGGACAGCAAGATCAACCACCGTTTATCTCTTAAGATAAACGTCAATGAAGCAAACAGGATAGCCGCAGCTATCTTGCTAATGATCATCGCAAAGCCATTCTGGACCGAAGTATAGGTCGGGAACTCGCGGAAGGCAAAATGATCGAAGATGAGCGTCTGAAGAAAGATCAACAATGCAAAGGCCGCAAACACGCACCAGTTAGCACGATTGCCGACCGACATCCATTGGCTATAACGATCCCGCCAAGCCTTAACAGCCGCCCAATAAGTTTTGATTGTCTTCATATGATGTTGTCTCGTGGTATTCAACAGTCGGTTGGTCAGACTCCTCTTTCGGCGCTTCTTTCTTCCCCACATCGGCAATGAACATACAGCCCGTGATGACCATTGTCACGCCGATCCATTGCATGAATCCCACATGCTCGTGGAAGATAAAAAGACCCGCTAAGATACCGAAGATAAAGCCCAGACTGGTCAAAGGATAGACCTTGGAGAAATCATATTTATGCAGCATCCAGAGCCAGAACAGGTTGGCAGCAATCATCAGCAGAATAGCGAACATCATCCATGCATTGAGCAGCACATGATGCCAGATGAAGGACCAACTCCATTCCCATTTCAGGTTCGCCATAGCCAACTTAAGCGCCACTTGGCTGAAAGCCAGTGTCGCCGTCTGTAGCAGCATCAATAGAACCATTACTACCATACCGTTCGCTATTAAGGGATGATTATTCCGTGCTTGATCTTATAACTCTGCTCGATGTCGCGGTATCGCAGGATGACCTCCTCGATCACGTTCTCCCAGGAACGCGCGATGGTGTTAGCGGCTTTGTTACCCACTTTCTTCAACATCTCTCGGTGCTCCATAAGGTAAGCGATACGATCCGCGTATTGCTGCAGGTCATTCGGCGTAAGGAAGCCGTTCACATCTTTCTTAATCACCTCAGCCGCCGTCGACTCCTGTAACATCAAGGCAGGCGTATGCATAGCTGCCGCCTCGCGCACCACCAACGGCGCATTGTCGTACAAGGATGGGAAGAGGAACAAGTCCGCCGCCGCGTCGATGCGTTTGAGACGCTCACGGTCGTGGATGTTACCGAGCATCGTCACGCGGTCCTGCAGGCCCAACTGCGCAATCTTATGACGGATATCGCGCACGGCGTAGCCCGTACCGACCATGAAGAGATGGAACGGACGCTCTTTGATCAACGCCAAGGCATCCAAGATAAATCCGATGTTCTTCTCCCAAATATGCTGGCCCACAAAGAGCAACATCGTCTCGTCGGGCAGCAAGCCCAACTCCTCGCGCATCTCTTGGCGCATCGCCTCGATCTGCTCCACCGGCGTATAGAAATCATTACCGTTCTCCACCACCTCTACATGTCCCTTGAATCCGTATTCGCGGATGGTCGGCTCTACTGCCGCCTGCGGGATCCACACCTCATCCGCACGCTCGAAGCGCTCGATGATGGTACGAACCATCCAATCCACCACCCGCTTGTTCGGCACATTATGCTCAAAATCCTGACGGTACTTCGAATGGAAAGTCGCCACCATCGGGATATGCTGCCGCTGCGCCGTAGCGTACGCCAAGTTACCCGTCACGAAGGGGCAATGCGCATGCACCAACTCGAATTGCAACTGATGATAGCGGTGCATGAAAGCCGGCGACAGATACGGCAAACCATAGCGGTACGGCGCACGGAAAGGAATAGGAATAGACGGGAAACGGTGTATCGGATACGGAGCCGCCTTGATTGCTTTCTCCGACTTAGGCGCATAAGGCGTGATCACACTCACGTCGTGCCCCTTCTCATGTAGCCAATAAGCGTAGTTCTGCGCTGTCAATGCTACGCCGTCCAGAATAGGCGGGAAATTGTCGTTGAAGATACCGAACATAGTGTATCGCTATGGTATATAAGGTGTATAATTCAATTCTGCCCGCAAAATTACAAAAAAAATCCCACATACGCAAATGTACATGAGATTTTTTTCGATTTTATGTTTATTTTTTAATTAATACACGAACTCAAACTTACCACCTTTGGCAATTTTCTTCGTCTTGGAGTCGAAGAAGACATAGAAGTACGGTTGTGCCGGAGAAGCATGGAAGACAACACCTTTGGCCGACGGAAGGGCACTCTTCAGGATCTGGTTTCCGTCCTCCGCTACTTCAACCTCTACGTCTGCCGGATCAGCCGGTTCAATCGTCTCGATCAGCAACGGACGACCTGCGTGGTCATATACGGCCACCTGGATACCGACACCGATCGTGATGGCCTTATAATCGCCGCCACCGACGTAGATGAACAGGTAGTCATCCGGATCGACGATACTGGATGCGGTCCAATCTGCATACTCGAAAGTCAGCACATAGACGAGCGTGGTGCCATCCTGCGCCGTACAGTAGATCTCTACCGACTTACCGGTAGCTGTCGTTTGCTCCATACCCAGTTCCCAAGTAGCCAAGGTATCCAACGGTTCAGCTGTGATCTCCGGCACCGCAGCACCCGGCGCCTGCAGGATCGTATATTTCAGCGTATCCATATAGTAGTCGCGCACCTCCACGCCGTCCAGCCAGATCATCTTCAAACGTGCTTCCGAAGAGAGCAAGATTGTCTGTTCAATCGTGTAAACACCGATCGTTCCATCGGCTGCGGTCACGAAGATCTGAATCACATTTCCTGCCATGGAGACAGATACCGTAGCATCGGCATCTTCCGGAATAGCGATGATTTGCGTCTCGTTGCACAGGGATGCAGGATCCGTACCAATCGGATAAACCAACTCATAGTTCAACGAGTCGCGGTCAAAACCGGTGATGGTCACACCCAGTACCTGCAGGTCAGACAAGTGCCAGTTAGAGGACAGTAGGTGCTCGAACGTAAGCGTATATTCCGACGTCGTCACACCGTCACCAGCCGTCACGGTGATCGTCAACTCGGTATCTCCCATCCAAACGGTATCTACCGTCTGCTGGTCGTCACCTGTGATCCACGTGATGACAGGCATCTCTGCGCCATAAAGCACGGTGTCCAAGTACGTGTACTCATCCGGCGCAAAACCGTTTTGCAGCACACCGTCCAGGAGGATCGCCATCAGGTTCGCATCCGTAGAAGGCAGGATGGTGAAGTTCACTGTATAGGTATGCGTCGTCACGCCGTCTTCTGCAGTCACCGTGATGGTGTTGCCGTTGATGACCACGGTCGCCGTCGAGTCAGCCGCCACAGCGGTGATGACCGGCATCGTACTGCCATAAGGCAGCGAGATCGTATAGCTGTATTCATCTGCGAAGAACGTAGCAATCGGCGTGCCGTCCAGCGAGATGGACTCCAGGTCCGCATTCGTGCTCTTGGCGATGGTGAAGTTCACTACATACGCATTCGTATGTACACCGTCTTCGGCTGTTACCGTCACCGTCATCGTCTTATCATTCGTCGTCACTACCGCCGTACTCTTCTTGTCGGTCAGGATATACTCCAACTCCGGCAGCGTCTGCGTACCGTACGGCAGTTCGATATCATAACTGAACTTATCGGATTGGAATCCTTCTACCGCATCGTCGCCTGCGAACAAGTTCGACAGCGTGCATATAGCCGACGGCAGCACATTGACATGTACGGTGTAGGTACGTTGCGTCAAGCCGTCTTCGGATGTTACCTCGAAGGTCACCGTAGCCGACGAACCGCTCGGAATAGTGGTCATCTCAACCGTAGCGCCTTCGCATGCGATAGAAGCCAGTTGCGGAATAGCCGAACCCGAAGGCAGCGAGATGGTATAGTCGTATTTGTCCGACTGGAAGCCGGTTACCAGCACATCATCGGCTGTGATGGAGATCAGATAAGCGTCCGTAGCCAGCGTATGCAGTTTCACCAGCACCGTATAGCGCGCTTGCGTCTTACCGTCCGATGCGGTCACAAGGACGAAGACCACTACGTGATTGTCATCAATCTTCACCGTCGTGTACTGCACGTCGGCATTCGGATCTTGCGCCGTAGCCGAGAACGCATCCAACGAAGGCAGCGAGACAACGTAATCAAAAGTCTGCTCGTAGAAATCAGGCACCTCGGTGTTGTTGGTCGCCATGGAAGCCAAGAGCGCGTTCGCAGACGCATCACGCGCGATGATATAGGTGGTGTCCACAGCAGCACCTGTGCCATATACGTTGATATAATAGCAGGTGTCGGTAGCGATCATCGTCACGCTATCCGGTGCATACTCACGGTCATAGTTGATGATCGGCGACTCTACCAGGTTCGTCAGGCGTGCAGTAGATACCCCTAAGTTCGGCGTCTCTGCCGGCACATTCGTCACCGTAGCCGCACCACTTCCTGCCGAAGCCCATGAAGCGTAATAAACGGCTTGTGCACCCGACTCGGCAGTCACAGTGATCACATACGCCGTGTCATTGGTCGTCACAGCGATCGTCTGATACGGCGAACCCTTCGCGATCGTCAGGTCGTTGCCGTCCAGCGAGTACGTGCAGTTGGTGTTCGTCGATTGCGGACGGGTGACGGTCAGTGTATAGTCGGTGTAAGACAAGTTCTCCGCATAGTTACGGATCGTAGCCGTGCGTACACCACCGTTCTCTTCACTCCATGTTACGACCGGCATCTGGTCTTGCACAGCATGCGCGAAGATGAGCGAAGGAACACCGTAGCTGTCCGCATCTATCGTAGCAGCGATATTTGTGCCGCTCAGCGTAGCTGCTGCACCATTCACCTTCACTCCGTTCAGTACCGAACTGTAGTTCAGACGAAGGTTATCCACGTACATCTTGGAAGTACTACGCTTCGTTCCGAAATTGGTATAATAATTCTCTAATGTAGTAGAAGGAGCGGCACAGATTAAAATATCCAAAGTCATCGGAACAAAATTCTCATCATAAGCGATTCCTTGGGAGAACGTGTACCATTTTTTCTTGGTCATCGAGTTAAACGGCGCGGCATGGTCAATTTGCTTCATACCGTTGGCATTGTAAACGAACATCCATCCATTGGCATTGTTTTGGTATGAATCCAAGTAATAGTCTATCGCTACGTTATCCGGCGTATTGCGGAAAGAGACAGGGTCGCCGAAGGCCAAAGAGGAGTGAAGCTCATAGCCTAAAATCCATTTACCTACGCTTACCGTAGGAGTAGCCAAAGACAAGAAGCCCGGCATAGCCTCTGCCGACGTCAGCAGGTACGTAGTTGACAACTCAGCCGACTTAGTTCCCTGCGTCTTCGGAGACGTTACACCGTGTGTATTATCCCAAGGATAGTACGTGCCGGCATCACCGGACGTAGGCGCGGTTATAGGAGCATTCCATCCTATCGGACGCTCACCGGTTTCACTCGTTACATCGGGGTTCTTCAGACTCTCCCAGTTATCAAAGCTCAGATCGAAATAGACGTCATTCGGATAGAAGAAAGTGATGAGATAGGTGTGCTTGTATTCATCTTCATCGCCTGCTGTCACACTCAGTTTCACCCATTTGGCATTGCTGTCCACATCTACTTCTGCGCCTTCCTGCGCTGTATAAGTCACTTCCGGTGTCGCTCCGGTCACAGAGAGTACATAGTTATATACATCCGACCGGAACTGCGCAATAGACGTGCCGCCCACCTTGATATCCAGCAGTTGCGCCGGATCCGTATGAGGCACATTCAGCGTGATCGTATATATTTTGTCCGCTTCAGCCGGATTGAGAGACTTGACGGTGATGGTGGTCGGTTCATAGACGCCGCCGTAGATTACCTGCACTTCCTGCTCAGGATAGTTCTTGGAGATAGAGACGATGTTTATCCCCGTTGTGCCGTACGGCATGTTAATCGTGAAGTCCGGTCCTTGCGTCATGTCGAGCGCGCCGATACCGTCCAGGACGATGGCCAACAACTCGTTCGTCTTATCCGGGAAAGCCAGTTGGTACGAGAACGAATAGGTAGCCTGCGTGCCGTCTTCGGCGGTCACTACGATTGTCGAAGGCTTGCCCAGCGGGGCTTCTGTGATCACAAGCGACTGCTCAGGTTCGGCACGCTCTACCGTCAGCGATGGCGTATGCGTCGTGCCGTACGGCAGTCCGATACCCGTATAAGTCTTGGTAGCCGGATCGAAAGTGAAGTTCACACCGTCGATCTCTACGGAAGCCAGGTTCGTATTGCTCGATTTAGCTACCGGGAAGTCGATCGTATAGGTCTTCTTGGTGGTCTTGTCGGCTGCTTCCACTTCAATGAGTGTCGGGTGGTTCACCGCACCATGTTTGATGGTGATAATCTGACCCGTCGTACCTGCTACCGGCATGATTGCCGGCACTTGGAAAGTATGCCAAGCCAGCGGATAGGTGTATTGCACCGTATTCGGATTGAAATCCGCATAGGGTTCGCCGTCGATATAGAGTGCGGCTAAGTTCGCATTGCTCGAAGCAGGGAACGAATCCATCGGGAAAGCAGGTATCGTCACCTCGTCCGGTGAGTTCAGGCGAACGGTATAGGTGTTCGGTGTTCCCTCTTCCGGTGTCACGACGATACGTACTACGCCGTACGTCACAGGCGTCGAGATAGCGATGGACTGACCTACATTGGCCAGTACCGTCACTTTTGGCATCGTAGCACTCGTCCATACGATCGAGTAGTCCAGTTGCTCGGGTACGAAGCCGGCTAACTCGGTGCCGTTCAGATAAATCATTTGGAGCAAAGCGTTCGCGGATTTCTCTATCTCGAACGAGAGGAGATATACACGCGTCGTACCGTTACCTGCCGTCACCGTCAAGCGAACGGTCATCTGCGCCTGGTTCACCGACATGGTCACTTTCTGGTACGCATCGCCTTGCGTATAGGTCACAGCAGGCATCGCCGCCGTGCCGGCCGGTAAGACGATGGTATAGTTCAGCGTATCGGCATGGAAAGTCTCCAGCGGAGTGCCGTCCAGCGCGATACCGGCTAAGGCATTATTCGTCGATTTCTCTGTTTGGAAATTCAGACGATAGGTCGTCACGGCACCACTGGCAGCAGTCACCTCGATACGTGTCACACCGTCCACACCGCCTTCGATTAACTTCACGGTCTGGTAGTTATCGCCTGTCGTCCAAGTGATCGCCGGTAACTGAGTCGTACCCAGCGGCAGCGTGATGTTATATACCGTCTTCTCCGGCGCGAAGTCCTCCAGCGCAGTGCCGCCAATAGCGATACCGGCCAGGTAGGAATACGACGAAGCTTCGATCTTATACGTGATCTTATAGGTCTTGCTCAAGGTCGAACCCGGAATAGACACTTGAATCTGTGCGCCCTGCTCGAGACTGTTATTGAGCAGTTTGATGGTCTGTACACCTGCGGCGTAATTGGACTCCCAGGTCACTGCCGGCACGGTCGTCGTACCCAAAGGCAGCGAGACAGTATAGTTCGATTTCGTCGGCACATAGCCCGGTAACAAACTGCCATCCAGATAGATCGCTTTCAGCGTCACATCCGTGAGGGCAGCTACGGAGAACGATATCGTATATTCCATCTTGGTCGTTCCGTCCCCGGCGGTCACCGTGATCTTCGCGATACCCGTAGGAGAAGTAGCCTGTTGGATATCAATTGTAGCCGTACCGTCTTGCGCACTGGCCTTCACCACCGGAGCTTCGGTAGTACCGTACGGCAGGGACACGTTATAACTCGTCAGATAGGCATTGAAACCGCTGATAGGCTGGTCGTTCACCTGGATGTCCGCCAACTTGGCATTATTGCTGGCTTCCGAGACGAACTTAATCGTGTAAGTGGTCGTCGAACTGCCATCCTCTGCGGTCACTTTGATGATGGTCGGCGCACCGTCCACTTCACCATACGTGATAGTACACTCATTGGCACCCAATTGACGTCCCGGGAAATTCCCTTTACCACCGCGGTTATTGGTTAACGAACCTGCACCGCGCACACAAGTGATGACAGGCATCGTCGTAGCACCCAGGCCCAACGAACATATCTGCTCATCTGTGTTATCCGGGTCAAAAGCCTTCCACTCTTTATTGGTAATACCGTTGTTGAGGTAGATCTTCTGCACCTTACTCGAATAGACCAGACTGATATCATCCACATCCATGGACATACCGGCATTCTGACCGCTATTGGCGCGGAAGTTAGGATAGTTACCTGCCGACAGAATAACATTACATTTCTCCGGCACATCGTCATTCAGATAGAAAATAGGCACGGTAATACGAGTCCAGTTGCCATAGGCTTTCTTCTCGTAATACCAACCCTCAGCAATTTGGTTCGCCAGCACCTGCGTCTTACATTCGTTACCGTCCATCAACTGGCGGATATCCGACTCCTCATCCACACAGTAGTCATCCTTGTGCTCAGAGGAGATATCGGTACAAGTCAGGTTCTTCGCCTTGAATGCAGGAGCATACGAAGTACCGCTCCAAGAATAGAAGATGAGGTTGAAGTTCTCATCCTGGGTATGATCTCCGGCCGCCTTATCCACACTGCTGTCGTAATAACGCTTGATCCACACTACCATCGAGTCCGGACGGCTGTTCCATGCGATACCGCCGTAGGTACCCGCCGTAGCATCCTCGATCGAAGTTAATCCGGATACGTATGCCCACGGATGACCCAACGCCACATAACCCGGCGAAGTGGCGCCGATACCCAGCACACCAACGAACTGATCCTGGATCTTCAGCGCCTTTCCGCTGCGACCCGTTGTCTGGTGCGCAAAGTTCTTGTCCACACCCATCTGCGACACATTGGAGTAATTCCAATATTTCGGTTGAATGTTTCCACTAAACTCTGCACCCGACCAATCTTCAAAACCCGGATCCGGTAATTGCTTACCCTGTGCAAATGCCATCGATGTCATCACCGACATCAAAATGACTAATAAACTGCGTAAAAATTTACTCATTTTAATATTTTTATTAATTTTGTTACGTTTTTAAGCCCCAAAAGGGCGTATTTTTTATCGGGTGCAAAATTACTGCTATTTTCTCAACCCCACAATAGCATTCTTTATGAAAAAGTACACGATTATTAAGCAGCACTCTAAAGAGTGTTGCCAAATAGACTTTGCAAAATGTTCGATTTTTAAGATTTTATGAACCTCTTGCCAAGGTTATTTCCGCTGTCCGAGACGGTCCAGATGACAGAGCATCAGGCTACCGTCTTCGCGGCGGAGGTGCATACCGTTGCCTTCACAAAATGCGAAGGCCTTGCAGTCCTTGCACGGCGCCATCTTTCGCATCCAACTGCGGTCACGGTAAGGTTTGAACTCCTCATTCCACACCCGCCAGAAAGAGTCCTTGTAGATATTGCCTTGGTAGTATTTACCGCGGATAGAGGTGCAGGCCGAGATAGAACCGTCAATCAGTATCGACGCTACGCTGATACCGGCGGCGCACTGGTACAGATAGTCGCGTACCCTACCCTCGTACGTACCTAAATAACCTTCGCACGAATAGGACACATGCCGTCCGGCTTCTCGTTCAGCAGCGATAAACTCCATCAGGTAGCGGAACTGCTCATCGTTCAGGATTAGTTCCGGATTCTCTGCGGCCCGACCCATCGGGTCGATACCGAACACACGCCAGTTGCGTACGCCGAGCAACCAAAGCATATCGCGTATCTCCGGCAGGTGATCCACCGTGCGTTGATTGACGCACGTCACCACGTCCCATGTCAGTCCGCGTTCTGCTGCACAGAGCTTGATGGCACGTACGGCCCCCTCATACGCCAAGGGGTGCTGACGCATCCAGATATGGTCTTTCTCCAAGCCGTCGCAGGACACGGTGATAGAGCGCAATCCCGCTTCACGTAACTCTCGGAACTTCTTGTCTGTCAGCGCCAAACCATTCGTCACCATACCCCACGGATAACCCCGTTGCTGCAATGCCCGACCAACGTCCGCCAGGTCCTTACGCATCAGCGGTTCACCACCGGAAATGATGACCATCACGCGATGCGGATCGACATGCGGCGTCACCTCCTCATCGATCACGCGCAGGAAATCCTCCGCCGGCATGTCCGGCGTCTCCACCGACGCGATACAGTCACTGCCGCAATGCAGACAATGGACGTTGCACCGCAACGTACTCTCCCAGAACAACTGGCGCAGCGGGTGCAGTTCCTTCATATTCTGCCGCCGCCAGCGCTCGAGCCACAAGGCTATTTTAAGACGCAGTTTCATCGTTTCAATGCATTTACGGCGCAAAGGTACTGCTTTTTTTTGATATACGCAAATTTTAAACTTGGGAAAATTCTTGGGAAAATTTGCACATGTCATTTTTTTGTTGTAACTTTGCACCCGATTTAAAAGATTCGCTGTATGAAAAGATTCCTTTTTATAGTTTTTTTATGCGCAGGCGCGCTGAACGCGCTTGCGTGGGGCGGCGGCAGGCCGATATGGACCGGCGATGTCAGCGCTGATCTTTTCAACGAGCATCTGAACAAAGGTTTGCACGCCGGCATCACCATATCGGTGGACCTGCCTCTTTATGCGTGCGGAGAAGAGGTGATGATCTTGAAGGACTCGATCGACGAGAACAAGATCGCCGGGTATGTGTACAACGGTTATGCCATCGTGGACAGCGCCGAGTTAGACACGGCGTTTATGTGGCTGGATAAAGGCATTGAGAAGTTCCCGAACCGTCTGGATCTGTATTTAGGGAAAGCGACGGCACAACTCTATTGCCTGAATGTAGAAGGGATGCTGCAGACGCTGGAACTGGCGATGAAGCAGGAGCAGAAGAACAAAGGTAAATGGATGTGGACCAATGATGAGAAACTCAGCAAAGAATATGATATCCTGTTCGAGCGCATCCAGGAGGATTTCAAGCGCTTCCTCGAGGCAGAGGACCTGGACAATGCCGAGCGGCTCGCGCGCATGGGAATGAAGTATTTCCCCAAACGGGCAGAGTATGTGAATAACGTAGGCGTCGTCTATATCTACCGCGAGAACTTGGAGAAAGGATTGAAATATTTCCAACAAGCGCTGAAGATGAAGCCGGATGACGAACTGATCAAAGCGAACATCGAATATATCGAACAAGCAATAGAAAATTTATAATATGATAACCATAGAGCAATTAAAAGACGTACAACAACGTGCGGACAAACTGAAGGCGTATCTGCAGATTGATGAGAAGCGTATTCAGTTGGAGGAAGAAGAACTACATACCCAAGCGCCGGGTTTCTGGGATGATGCCAAAGCCGCGGAGGCACAGATGCGCAAAGTGAAAGGTATCAAGCGCTGGATCGAAGGCTATGAAGGAGTGCGCGCAGCAGTGGAAGAACTGGCGCTGGCGTTCGACTATTACAAAGAGGAGTTGGTGACCGAAGAAGAGGTGGATGCAGCCTATGCCCATGCGCTCTCGGAGGTGGAGGACCTTGAGATGAAGAACATGCTTTCGCATGAAGAAGACCAGATGCCGGCGGTGCTCAAGATCGTCTCCGGAGCAGGAGGAACAGAAGCACAAGACTGGGCTGAACAGCTGATGCGTATGTACCAGCGGTACTGCGAGAAGCATAACTATACCGTGACTATCGAAAACCTGCAGGAAGGCGATGAAGCCGGTATCAAGACGGTGACTTTCAATATCGAAGGTGACATGGCGTACGGCTATCTCAAGTCCGAGAACGGCGTGCATCGTCTCGTGCGCGTCAGTCCCTATAACGCGCAGGGCAAGCGAATGACGAGTTTTGCCTCCGTGTTCGTAGTGCCGCTCATCGACGACACGATTGAGGTGGAGGTTAACCCTGCCGGTATCAGTTGGGATACTTTCCGCAGCTCCGGTGCCGGAGGACAGAACGTCAATAAGGTGGAGTCCGGCGTGCGCTTGCATTATAAGTTCATCAATCCGCTGACTAACCAGCCGGATGAGATCGTCATAGAGAACACCGAGACGCGTGACCAGCCGAAGAACCGTGAGAATGCCTTGCGGCATTTGAGAAGTCAGCTCTACGAGTTAGAATTAGAAAAACGCCGTCAGGCGCAAGCGAAGGTGGAGGCCGGAAAGAAGAAGATCGAATGGGGTTCGCAGATACGGTCCTACGTGTTCGACGACCGCCGCGTCAAGGACCACCGCACCAACTATCAGACATCGAACGTCAATGCCGTCATGGACGGCGATATCGATGCGTTCATCAAAGCATACTTAATGGAATTCCCTGAATAATATGAAAAAGACTTTTTTAATCTGTATTCTGTGCTCTGTATTCTGTGCTCTTTCTGCCCAGACCGACAGCACGGAAGTGAAGAAAGATAGCGTAGAAGGATGGCAGTTCACGACGGTGGACAGTGTACCTATCACGCGAGTGAAAGACCAGCACCGCAGCGGCACCTGTTGGGCGTTCTCGACCCTGGGTTTTCTGGAGTCCGAAGTGCTGCGTATCAAAGGTAAAGAGGTAGAACTGGCGCCGATGTTTGTGGTCAGCAAGACCCTCATTGACCGCGCGACGTACTGCGTACGTCTCTACAACGAGCCTAAGTTCGCCGAAGGCGGTAGTGCATACGATGTCATCTACTGCATGGAGCACTATGGGCTAGTGCCCAAAGAGGCGATGCCGGGAATTCGCTACGGCTGGACCGAAGCGGACACGCTGCCGGTGTTCAGCGAGTTGAGTGCCGTAGCCAAAGGTTACCTCAGCGGGCTGACGAAACAGAAGAAACTGACTCCTGTATGGCGCGAAGGCTTACAGGCTATCTATGACACCTATCTGGGTCCGTGTCCGGAGGAGTTCGTGTATGAAGGGAAGAAATACACGCCGCAGAGTTTCGTCAAGAGTCTGGGTCTGAATGCCTCAGATTACGTGTCTATCACCAGTTATACCCACCATCCTTTCTATGAGCGTTTTGCACTCGAAGTGCCGGACAACTGGCGCATGGACCAGATGTACAACGTGCCGATGGAAGAGATGATGCGTATCATCGACAACGCCATTGCGAACGGCTATACGCTGGCTTGGGGTGCGGACGTGAGTGAGATCGGTTTTACCCGCAAGGGTATCGGTGTGATGCCGGATGACGCCAACGGAGCGGACCTGACCGGTAGCGACATGGCGAAATGGGTAGGTATGACCAAGGACAAGCAGAAAGAGGAACTGACCAATAAACCCTTGCCGGAGAAGACCATCACCCAGCAGATGCGCCAGGATGCGTTCGACAACTGGGAGACGACCGACGACCATGGTATGCAGATCTTCGGTACCGCCAAAGACCAGAACGGCAAGCGCTATTACATGGTGAAGAACAGTTGGGGCACCGTCAAGTCGGATTACAAGGGTATTTGGTATATCAGCGAGGCGTTCATGCAATACAAGACGAATGACATCCTCGTGCATAAAAACGCGATACCAAAAGACATCCGTCGTAAATTGAAAATTGACAATTGACAATTGAAAGGTGGCAGCCGAAGGCATCTATAAGGATCGGGGCAGTAAGTTCTTAGGGTTCGCAGAACCTATCAAGGACGAGGAGGAAGCCAAAGCCCGCATCGCATGGTATAAGAAGAAATACCATGATGCCCGCCATGTATGCTACGCCTATCGCTTAGGTCCTAACCTCTGGCGCACCAAGGATGACGGCGAACCGCACGGTACGGCGGGAGCACCGATCTTGCGTTCGATAGATGCCCGAGGATTGGATAATATATTGGTGGTGGTCGTCCGGTATTTCGGCGGCACCCTACTCGGTACAGGCGGCCTGATGGTCGCGTACCGCGAAGCGAGCAAAGTAGCTTTAGAAAACTATGGATAAAGAGAATAAAGAATATCAGTTTAGAGACATTCGTGCCTACCGCGTAGGATGGTTGTTATGTATCAGTGATTTTCTGATCACCTTCCCTATTCTGCGTATATGGGCATGGCGGACAACCAAAGGGATCCGGTTGGAGTACTTAGGCGATAAGCAACAGATCAAGAAGGATATCCTGCACGGGGCGTTCTTTATGACCAACCACCGCGACATCGTGCTCGATGCCGCATGGTTATCGCTCTTGGTGCGATTGAAATTCTTCATCCGTCCTTTCATCGGTGTGGGCAATAACCTGTTCGTCAAGCGCTGGATTGAGGTGCTGATGCGTTTCAACCGCTGTTTTGCCGTCAAGCGCAACGGCGGACTGCATGCGCAGCTGGACAACGCCAAGCAGTTATCGGCGTATATCAAGCACCTGCGCGGACAAGGGAAGTCGATATGGCTGGCGCAACGCGAAGGACGTGCCAAGGACAGTAATGACCTCACCCAGCCGAGCGTGCTGCATATGCTGACGCTGGACGGCGATGACTTCTTCGAGAACGTCAAAGCACTCAATATCTGTCCGGTGAGCATCAGTTATGAGTACGACCCGTGCGACTACCTCAAGGCCGCAGAGATGCAGCTCAAGCGCGATAATCCCAACTGGCGCAAGACCAAGAAAGATGACCTGCATTCGATGCACACCGGTATCCGCGGCAAGAAAGGACAGGTCGTCTATCGTCTCACACCCAGCATCAACCCGGAGATCGATGCGATGCTCGCGGCTCAACCCGAACTGCGGACAGCGACCACCAAGCAGCAGCTGCAAACCGTGTGCGATATCATTGACCGCCA
Organism: Paludibacteraceae bacterium; assembly: GCA_017541805.1. Lineage (GTDB taxonomy): Bacteria > Bacteroidota > Bacteroidia > Bacteroidales > Paludibacteraceae > Colicola. Next base: position 2,574 of record JAFXYK010000023.1, on the reverse strand, counting down.
TATCCACCAGGGATATGAGATCTATCCGCGTGGCACGGAATTTGATGCGTATATAGAGAGCCGCCTGGCGATGATCGATGTGCCGAACAAAGATGAGCTCTTCCTAAGAGCAAAATTATACGAGATGTATAATTTTCCTGTGATGAATCACAGAAAAAGTTTAGAGTTTAAAGTTTAATGTTTAGAGATATGAGTAAGATTGCAATATTTCCCGGGTCCTTTGATCCGTTTACCGTAGGCCACTATGATATCGTGAAACGTGGTCTGGAGTTATTCGATGAGATTATCATCGCTATCGGTCGAAACAGTACCAAGAAAGAGACTTTCCCCATCCGCGAACGGGAGGAGGCGATCAAGAAGATCTTCGCGGACCAACCGCGTGTACGAGTAGCTATCTATGATTGCCTGACCGTGGATTTCGCCAAGGAGCAAGGGGCACAGTTCATCCTTCGTGGTATGCGCTGTATCGGCGATTTTGAGTATGAGCGCAACATGGCGGAGGCGAATAAACAGTTAGGGGACATCGAGACCATCATCCTCTACACGCGCCCCGAATATGCGCATATCTCCTCTACCCTCGTACGCGACCTCTATGCGTACGGCAAAGATGTCAGTGAATTCGTTCCAAACACATTAAGATAGGTGAGAAATGAAAGGTGAAAGGTTAATGGTGAAAGGGTTATTGCTTCTCCTTTCAATTTTCAATTTTCAATTTTCAATTGGCTTCGCTCAGGAACGCCAGGCTATCTCGCGGGCAGATGAATGTATCGCGATCTTCAATGATGTGCTCCGTCAGGTTGATGTGAACTACGTGGACACGCTCAACTATGAGGAGTTGACGGAGACGGCGATCAATGCCATGCTGCGTCAGATTGACCCCTACACGGTCTATTATCCCAAGAAGAACGACCGCGACCTGCGCATGCTCACCACCGGCAAATACGGCGGTATCGGTTCCATCATCCAGCAACGACCCTCTGTAAAGGTGAAAGGTGAAAGGTTAAAGGTGAAAGGGAAGGACTCTTTGGATACCTATATCGTCAACCCCTACGAAGGCAAGCCGGCGCAGCGTGCCGGTATCTTGGCCGGCGACCGCATCCTGAGTGTGGACGGCAAGAGCACGAAGGGCCTGACGGTGAGCGAAGTGAGCAATAACCTGCGCGGCATACCGGGTACTACGGTGGTGCTGGAGATCGAGCGCGAAGGGATAGACAAACCGTTTAAGGTGTCCGTCGTGCGCGAGGACATCCATCTCGATGCCGTCAGTTTCTACACCGTCTTTCAGGCCGACAGCCTGTCCGAACCCGTCGGATATATCGCGTTTAATGAGTTCACGGAGGGTTCGGCGCAAGCCTTCAGCAATGCCTTGGATGATCTCTATTACAGCCGCGGTGCGCGCAAGCTGATCATCGACCTGCGCGGCAACGGAGGCGGTATGGTGGACGAGGCGCTGCAGATGGTGAACCTGTTCGTGGAGGAAGGAGTGACCATCGTAGAGACAAAAGGTAAGACGGCGATGAGTAACCGCACCTACCCTACGCGTAATAAACCGCGGTATAAAGATCTGCCGCTGGTGGTGCTGGTGGATAAGAACTCCGCCTCCGCCAGTGAGATCGTAGCCGGTGCACTGCAAGACTTAGGTCGCGCCAAACTGATCGGTCAACGCACCTTCGGTAAGGGCCTCGTGCAGAACGTACGTTCGGTAGCGTACGGCGGACATATCAAGGTCACTACCAGTAAGTACTACCTGCCCTCCGGACGTTGCATCCAGGCTATCGACTACAGCGAGCGACAGAAAGGACATGAACTCAAGCGCGACACCGCCGGAGGTATCTTACCCGACATCGTGCTCAAAGACAGCGCGAAAGTGGACATCACCTATTCGCTCTATATCAATCATTATTTCTTCGATTTCGCCACGCGCTACCATCGCCTGCACGACAGCATCGCCGCTGCGGACGTGTATGAAGTGAGCGACGCGGATATAGAAGCGTTCTGCAGTTATCTGGATGAACGGAAGTTCGAATATGAGACCGAGACCGGCAAGTACTACCAGGATATGATTAAGATGGCGAAAGCCGAAGATATCGACTCCACCACCCTGGCGCAACTCGAAGCCCTCAAACCGCTCCTCACACCGGATTATAAAGAGGCTATCCAACGCAATAAAGACGAAGTGAAAGAACTGCTGGGTTCGGAGATCGTCCTTCGCTATTATTACCAGAAAGGCCAAGCCGCCTATAACATCCGCTTCGACAAAGAGATCCACCGTGCCTTAGGAGAATTGAAATAAGGAAAGCCATAAGACAAGAAAAGCGCCCGCTGGCGCTTTTCTTTATGTTCAATATTCCCACTCGGGATCATATGCTATGCAAGTGCTATGCAAATGCTATGCAAATGCTATGCAAGTGCTGATCAAAAATTGTCATCAATGTTGTATTTTGTGACCAAAGAGGTCGTACCAGGCGTCGCCTTTACGGAGGAAGACGTGACCGTCGCGGAGGACCTTATTGGTGATTGGTGATTGGTCATTGGTGATTTGGTCAACACCTTCGGTGTTACGCTGCGCGACGG